>JACPRR010000148.1 GCA_016189825.1 Chloroflexota bacterium | reverse complement strand
ATCCTGAGCTGGGCGAGGCGATCACCTACCAGGGATCACCTTTCAAGTCGAGCGAGATGTCGTGGCAGTACTGGAGGCGTGCGCCATTCATTGGGGAGCACAACAAGGAGATTTATGCCGGGGAATTGAAGCTCAATTCCAGGGAGATGGTCCTCCTCAAGGAAGGAGGAGTGATTTGAACTCAGCAGGCGAGAACGCGAACATGGTATTGAGCGGCATCAGGGTAATCGATTGCGGCCAGGGCGCGATCGTCCCGCTGGCGACTGGATACCTCGCTGACTTCGGTGCGGAAGTCATCAAGGTGGAGAACTACGATGCCATGGATTTTTCGCGGCGTGGCGACAATGCCGTTGACTCGAAAAGAGACCCTGACCGGAATATCACATTCGCCCGTTACAACCAGAACAAGTTGGGCGTGCTGCTCAACCTGAAACATCCCAAGGGCGTAAGCCTCGCCAAGAGGTTGGTCGCTACCGCCGATATCGTGGCCGAGAACCTGACCGTTGGGACCTTCGAGCGGCTTGGCCTTGGCTATGAGGAACTGCGCAAGGTGAAGCCCGACATCATCATGCTCAGCGCTTCCTTCGGCGGCCAATCGGGGCCATACCGCGACTTCAGGGGACAGGGGTTTGTGATACATGCCCTGCAGGGCCTTGATGATCTCACCGGGTGGCCTGACCGCGGGCCAGTGTCACCGGGAGGTTCATTCCCCGACCACTACGGACCATACCTGTGGGTAACCGTGATCATGGCCGCGCTTGAGCATCGACGCCAGACCGGGAGGGGACAGTTCATCGATGGTTCAAGCTTTGAGGCATGCCTTGATGTCCTGGATACCGCGGTCGCAGATTATGGCGTAAGCGGGCGGGTGTTGACCCGCAGGGGCAACAGGCACCCGGCAGCGGCGCCACACGGAGCCTACCGGTGTCGTGGCGAAGACCGCTGGTGCGCGGTCTCCGTTTTCACGGATGAAGAGTGGGCGGCCTTCCGCAATGTCCTGGGCGACGTCGCTTGGGCCTCCGACGAAAGATTTTCCACATTGACGGGCCGGTTGAAGCATGTAGACGAGTTGGACGCACTGGTGGAGGAGTGGGCCAGGGGCCAGACCGCGGAAGAGGTGATGATGAAGTTGCAGGGGGTTGGCGTGGCAGCCTCGGTCGTCGAAAACATCAAGGATATCTACGAAGACCCCCAACTGGCGCACAGGGAGCACTTCTGGGACCCGAAGGAACCCGGACTCGAACCGTTTACCTTCGAGGCCCCTCCGGCGAAGTTGAGCAAGACGCCAGCCCGTTTCCAGCGGCGGCACCCTCTTCTCGGGGAGCACAGCGACTACGTCTATTGCGAGCTTCTGGGGCTGGACTCCGAGGAGTACGCCCGCCTGCTCGACGAAGGAGTGATCTCGTAGCCGGCGGGACCGATCCGGCAAGACCCTTGAGGAGTTGATAATGCACCTGAGGAACCTATGCGAGCCTATAAAGGTGGGAGGGCTCGAACTGAGGAACAGGATAGTGATGCCAGCGGTCGAGACCGGTTTCTACGGCCCGGCGCGCGGGCCCGACCGCATACGAGAGTTCTATGCCGAACGGGCGAAGGGGGGAGCCGGCCTTATCATTTGCAAACCGCCTAGCCCCTTTGTGGAAGGCCGGCGTCCCGGGGTGACCATACGCAGGGACACCCTTGTCGCTGAGCTACGCGCGCTCACCGATGCCATCCATTCTCATGGCGGCCGGATCGCGGCGCAACTGTCCGCCAGGATCATGTGGTCGCGCCGAGAAGGGGAGCAGGCGAAGCTAGTGGGGCCTTCGGACGTCTCTGCGCCTCGCGGCGGCCGCCCGATGCCGCCACCCAGGCCGCTATCGGTGGAGGAGATCGAGCAGATTATCGCCGAGAAATCCGCAGAGGCGCGAATCGCTTTGGAAGCCGGGTTCGACATGCTGGAGATACATGCCCACGGTGGCAGGTCTCTGGCCAGCCACTTCATTTCGCCACTCACCAACCGGCGGACCGATGGTTACGGGGGTAGCCGGGAGAACAGGTACCGCTTCCTCTTCGAGCAGTTGAGGGGGGCGCGGGAACAGGCCGGGCAGGACTTTCCCATTGCCTGCCGGATCTCCGGCGCCGACTTCCTGGACGGGGGGTGCACGCTTGAAGATACGAAGATGGCCGCGCCCATGCTCGAAAACGCGGGCTTCTGCGCCATCGACGTGACAACCGGGTGGCACGAAGCCTCGGTAGCTTTTTTTCAGACTTCTGTGCGCCCGGGGTCGTTCGTCTATCTCGCGGAAGAGGTGAAGAAGGTCGTCAGCGGACCGGTCATCGGTGGACCCCGGGTCTCCGATCCCGTGTTTGCCGACAGACTCATCGCTGAGGGCCGCATCGATCTCGTGTACATGGCGCGCGCCCTGTTCGCGGACCCCGAGCTTCCGAACAAGGTCAGGGAAGGCCGGTTGGACGAGATACGGCCCTGCTTCGCTTGCAACCACTGCTTCGAAGTGTCACAGGGGTTCACCAAGCCGATATCCTGCTCCGTCAACTTCCAAATGGGCAGGGAGGGTGAATGCACTGTATGCCTGGCGCCGAACCCGAAGAAGGTGGTGGTCGTTGGCGGCGGCCCGGCCGGCATGGAGGCCGCTCGCGTTGCCGCGCTGAGAGGGCACCGGGTAACCGTGATCGAACGTCAGGACCGTTTGGGTGGCAATCTCAATGTGGCGGTAATACCACCATTTAAGGATGACATCTCGCGCGTGATCAGGTACTTCGAGTGGCAGTTGGAGCTGCTTGGCGTGGAAGTCAAGCTGGGTGAGGAAGCTACGCCGGAATCGATCGTAGGAAGCAATGCGGATGTGGTCATACTTGCCACGGGCGCTCTCCCCATTGTCCCGGGCATTCCTGGGGTGAAGGGTGCCAATGTAGCTACGGCCGAAGGCGTTTTGACTGGCAAAGAGCAGACCGGGGAGAAAGTTGTCGTCATTGGCGGCGGCATGATCGGGTGTGAAGTGGCTGAGTT
>JACPRR010000163.1 GCA_016189825.1 Chloroflexota bacterium | reverse complement strand
GGATAACAGCGCCGACGAGGAGGATCAGGTATAACAAGCTGTTGCGCAACCAAGTCTTATTCATTACTGGTGAGATTATAGCAAAAAGCCCATACAATGGAAAAAGCCGTTGATGGCGATCCGAACTAACTTGTTCACCGGTTTCACGCGGCGTAACATGGCCGTAACCCCGCCGAAACGCTGGCGCAATGTCTCGGCACTACCATGCAAGCAGCCGACAACCCTTTGCGCGGAGGTCACGTCCACGATGCCAATCAATGCCGGAGATACCGCATGGGTCCTCGTTGCGACCGGTCTCGTATTCCTCATGCTGCCTGGCGTCGCCTTCCTTGAAGCCGGGTTCCTCAGGGCGAAGAACGTTGTTTCGACGATGATGCAGGTATTCACTGCGGCGTTTCTCGTCAGCATCATCTACATCATTATCGGCTTTACCCTGTCCTTCGGGCCGGACCAGGGAGGTATTCTCGGTGGGCTGAGCTTCCTGGGACTGAGGGACGTGGATGGCAATGCCTGGGCGGGAACGACAATACCCGGCCTGCTTTACTTCGCCTTCCAGTTGATGTTCGCCGCCGTCACCGTGGCGCTGGTGACTGGCGCCATCGCCGAGCGGATGCGCTACCTTTCTTTCTTCATATTCGTCGCAGTTTTCGTCTTCATTTATGCCTTTCCGGCCCATTGGGTCTGGGGTGGTGGCTGGCTGGCGCGACTGGGCGTAGTCGATTTCGCAGGGTCGATCGTGGTCCACATAACGGCGGGGGTTGCCTCAATAGTCGCCGCGCTGATGTTGGGGCGTCGAATCGGGTTTGGACAGCCCGGCCTTGAAGGCCACAATTTGAGTCTCGGTGCGCTGGGCGGATTCCTGCTGTGGTTTGGATGGTTCGGCTTTAACGGCGGCAGCGCGCTGGCGGCAAACGGGGTCGCAGCGACGGCGTTGGTGAACACGAACATGGCGGCTGCTTCCGGCGCCTTCGCCGCCATCATGATGACCTGGTCTCGCTTCGGCAAGCCTAGCCTGGTAATGGGCATCAACGGGTCTCTGGCCGGCATGGCGGCGGTCACCGGAGGGGCAGGATATGTCAGCCCGATAAGCGCACTTGTTATTGGCGTTGTTGCCGGCCTGCTCATGGTCCTCGGCATGAGACTGGTCAAGGGGAAGCTGGGTGTAGACGATGCGCTCGATGTGTCCTGCATCCATGGCATACCTGGCATTTGGGGAGCACTCGCGGTAGGCCTGTTCGCGGACGGCAGGCTCGGCAATGTTACCGGGCTATTCGCGGGCGGCGGGCTACGCCAGTTGGCCGTACAGGGTGTGGGGAGCCTCGTGGTCCTCGCGCTTGTTGGGGGGCTTTCATTTGCAGTGCTGTTTGCGTTGAAGAGGGCCGGCGTGTTGCGGCCAAACACGGCGGACGAGTTGGTCGGACTCGACATAGCCGACCATCGGGAAAAGGCCTACGCCTGAAGGTGACACCGATGAAGAAGATCGAAGCCATAATCCGTCCCGACAAGCTGGCTCGCGTAAAGGCAGCCCTGGAGGAGATCGGATACCCGGGCATCACCATAACCGACGTCAAGGGCCATGGCAAGCAGAGAGGGATCCTCCAGCAGTGGCGCGGCCAGGCCTACCGCATCGACTTTTTGAACAAGGTGAAGATCGAGGTTGTTGTCCTCGACGAGGACGAGGACAAGACGGTCACCGCGATCGTGCGGAACGCCCGTTCCGGCGAGATCGGGGATGGGAAGGTCTTCGTGTACCCGGTGGAGAACGCTGTCAGGGTGCGCACAGGCGAGGCTGGGGTAAACGCTATCTGATTCTTACTGTGGGCCCGGTTGCGCTGTCTCCTGGACCTCAAACCGGTAGGTCTCGATGACGGGGTTCGCCAGGAGCTGTCGGCACATCTCTTTGACCGTCTGCTGAGCGGCATCCAGGCTGTCCCCTGACAGCTTTATCTCGATGTACTTGCCCGCCCGGACGTCGACCACGGAATCAAACCCCAGGGTCTTGAGCGCGCCCCTGATGGTGAGACCCTGCGGGTCGTTGACTGTAGGCTTCAGAGTCACATAGATCTTCGCGAGATACATGGCGACACCTCTGCGCTTTCTCAGGCCAACTCGGCGCCGGTCAGCCGCCGGTAAGCCTCGCAATAACGCTCGGCAGTTTGCCTTACGACCTCGTCCGAGAGCAGTGGCGCCGGTGGCTTCTTGTCCCATCCCATTTTCACCAGCCAATCACGCACCGGCTGCTTGTCGTACGAAGGCTGTGATTGCCCCTCCTTGTATTGCGAAGCTTCCCAGAAACGACTCGAATCCGGCGTAAGCAGCTCATCGGTCAGGATCACGTTGCCCCCAACCATGCCGAACTCCATCTTCGTGTCGGCTATAATTATGCCCTTGTCTGAGGCTTGGTCACGGGCGTAGGCATACACGGCCTTTGTCCGGGTTTCAACCTCGTCGGCGAGCGATTGTCCGATGAGCTTCACCATCTCGTTTCGCGTAAGCGGCATGTCGTGCCCGCTTTCCGCCTTGGTAGTTGGAGTGAATATGGGTTCGGGCAGCTTCTCGGATTCTTTCAAGTGCCCCGGCAGCTTCAACCCGCAGGCGGTACCCTTCTCCCGGTACTCCTCCCAGGCAGAGCCGGACAGATACCCCCGGACGACGCATTCGACGGGCACCTGCCTCGCTTTCCTGACGATCATGCTGCGTCCTACCAGGGAGCTTGACTCCAGTCTCAGGTGAGACAGCGAAGGCGGGAGGACCCGGGCCTCATCCACTACCGCAACAACGTGGTTTGGCACCAGGTGTGCTGTCCTGGCAAACCAGAACGCTGAGAGCTGGTTAAGTACCTTGCCCTTGCAAGGAATGGCGTTGGCGAGCACCACATCGAAAGCGGAAATCCGGTCGGTCGCGACAATCAGGAGATTTTCGCCAAGGTCGTAGGTGTCCCGCACTTTCCCTTTCCCGAAAAGCGGGAGAGGCAGTGCGGAGTCGAACATGGTGTCGGATTGGCGCCTCATGCTGGCCCTCCCCCACTGTTCTTGTCGTCGCGGTGCAGCCGCGCAGGCTTCTGCAGACCAACGCGCTGGAATATGTCATCTACGTGTGTCAGAAAAACCGAGTAGTCGAATAGCGGACGGAGTTCATCGACTGCGATGTGCCTGGTGACGTCGGGATCCGCCTCCAGCAAGGACAGGAAGTCCTTCCTTTCCCGCCAGGTTTGCATCGCATTGCGCTGGACGAGTTTGTAAGCCTCCTGGCGGCTCAGTCCCCTGGCGATGAGCGCTAGCATCACCCGCTGTGAGAACACGAGCCCCTTCGTCAGGCCGATGTTCTCCTTCATGCGCTCAGGATACACCTGGAGGCCGCGCATCACCCCGGTGAACAGGTCCAATATGTAGTCCAGCGCCAGGCATGAGTCTGGCAGGACAACCCTTTCCGCCGAGGAATGGCTGATGTCGCGCTCATGCCACAAAGTCAAATTTTCGAGCGCTGTCAACGAATGCCCGCGGATGAGCCTTGCCAGCCCGCACACTCGCTCGCAGAGCTCAGGATTCCTCTTGTGCGGCATAGCCGACGAGCCCGTTTGCCCGGGCGAGAACGGCTCCTCAGCCTCGAGCACCTCGGTGCGCTGCAGCCCGCGTATCTCAGTGGCGAACTTCTCGAGAGAGCCGGCGACGATGGCCAACGTGGTGACGAACTGGGCATGGCGGTCTCGCTGGATTATCTGGCTGGAGACCGGATCGGGCTGCAGGCCAAGGCGCGCGCAGGCGATTTCCTCGACCCTGGGGGGGACAGTAGCGTAGGTGCCCACGGCGCCGGATATCTTGCCGACCGAGATGTTCTTCCTGGCTTCCGCGAGGCGAATCGCATTTCTCTTCATCTCCTCTCGCCACAGCGCCAGCTTGAGGCCGAAGGTGATTGGTTCGGCATGCACGCCATGGGTCCGCCCCATCATTATCGTGTTCTTGTGCTCCAGCGCTCTGTCCTGAAGCACGGCGAGCAGGGCAACAATATCGTGCTCCAGAATGTCGGCCGCGTCCATCATCTGCAGGGCGAGGGCGGTGTCCATCACATCTGAAGAGGTGAGGCCCATGTGGATATAGCGCGCCTCCGGGCCGACGCTCTCGGCGACTGAGGCGAGAAAGGCAGTTACGTCGTGATGTGTTTCCTTGAGTACCTGGGCCATGCGGCCCATGTCCACGCGAGCTCTCCTGATGGCAGGCAGGCTTTCCTTTGGGATGCCACCGGTCTCGGCCCATGCCTCGCAGACGGCGATTTCCACGCGTAGCCAGGTATCAAACTTGGTCTCATCAGACCAGGTCCTTTTCATCTCGGGCCGCGCGTAGCGTTCAATCATCTCAATCCGTCCGTGTCTAATACAAACGCCTTAGAATCTGTGGCATGGCGCACAGGCAGGGACGCCTGTGCCACCCATAGGGATGCAACATCACTTAGTGCGTTCGTATTAGCCCTCGGCGAGTTTCTTCTTGTATGTGTCGATTGCCGCCCTGATGGGTTCGTGCCTGATGCCCAGTATCTGCGCAGCAAACAGCCCCGCGTTCTTGGCGCCTCCGGCGCCAATACCCATGCAAGCTACCGGAACGCCGCCCGGCATCTGAACGATAGAGTAGAGTGCGTCCAGGCCTTTCAACTCGCCGGCCGGAATAGGCACGCCAATTACAGGGACGGTGGTCCAGCTCGCGAGAACCCCCGGCAAATGGGCGGCGCCTCCGGCTCCCGCGACTATAACCTGGATGCCACGATCGCGGGCCGTCGTGCCATATTCCCGTGCCTTTTCAGGAGTGCGGTGTGCCGATATGACGGACACCTCGTGCTCGATGCCCAACTCGACCAGGATATCGATGGCCGGTTGCATGGCCGGGGCATCGGACTTGCTGCCCATTACTACTCCGACGTGGGGCATGTTCAATCGACCTCCGCCAAAGCAATGTCCTTGCGATAGTGGCATCCCGAGAAGTTGATGCGTGGAATGTTGTCGTATACCTTGCGCCGGGCTTCGGCCATGTTGTGTCCCATTGCGGCCACCGTTAGCACCCGGCCGCCGTCCGTCACCACGCCCTTGTCCGGCGCTACGCGAGTCCCGGCATGGAACACCAAAACGTCAGGGTCGGTCTTCTCCAGGCCAAAGATAGGGAAGCCCTTCTCGTAGTTGCCAGGGTAGCCTCCCGATGCGAGAACGACGCCGACACACGGGTCTGGCGACCATTCGATCTCGACCGAGGCAAGGCGCTTCCGGGCTATTGCCAGGCAAATCTCGAGCAAGTCCGTCTTCAGGCGCGGGAGTATGGCCTGTGCTTCAGGATCGCCGAAACGTGCGTTGAATTCCAGGACCTTGGGTCCCTCTTCAGTCAGCATCAGGCCGGCGTAGAGCACGCCAGCAAACGGCGTTCCCGCTTCCGCCATGCCTGCTATCGCAGGCTCCAGGATTGTCCGTACTACTGTTCTTGTTAGTGATGCATCAAAGAAACGGGGTGGGCTGAAGCTGCCCATTCCGCCGGTGTTCGGGCCCTGGTCGCCAGCAAACACTCGTTTGTGGTCGCAGGCCGGTACCATGGGAGTAACAGTCGCGCCATCGGTGAAAGCCAGGAGGCTGACCTCGCGGCCCGAGAGGCACTCCTCGACAATCACCTTCTCCCCCGATGCCCCGAAAACCTTCGTTTCCATGGCATCCTTTAGCGCTTGAAGCGCCTGTCCCCTGGACTGGGCCACAACCACCCCTTTTCCCGCCGCCAGCCCATCCGCCTTTATTACGATCGGTGCAGGACATGATTCCACATATCCTTTCGCGGCCAGGTACGAATCAAAGACGACACCGGCCGCCGCCGGGATGCCTTTTCTTCGCATCAGGTCCCTGGCGAATACCTTGCTGGACTCAATGCGGGCCGCACCGCTGGTTGGGCCGACGATGGCAAGGCCTTGTTCGTGGAACAGGTCGACGATTCCGTCGGCCAGGGCCCCTTCCGGCCCCACTATGGTCAGACCCATTTTCCTGGCGCGAGCCGCAGCCGCCAGTCGCTCGATGTCGTTGGCGGCAATATCGAGGTTGCGGGCTATCGTCGCAGTCCCGGCATTGCCGGGAGCGACGAATAGCTCGCCAATCCGCGGGCTCTGTTTCAGTTTCCAGGCCAGCGCGTGTTCGCGTGCCCCACCACCGACGATCAGGACGTTCAAACTACTCTTTTGCCTTTTCCTCGGCCTTGGTCTCACGGGAGACGATGACCTTTTCCTCCCAGGGCAACCGATGTTCCACTGGCTTGTTGCGGTGCCTGCCCCTGTTCTTCAACG
>JACPRR010000147.1 GCA_016189825.1 Chloroflexota bacterium | reverse complement strand
GCGCGGCGCTATTCCTTCCCCTCCTCCGGGGAGCAGTTCGGGCCTTTTGGCATGATGAAGGCGGCAGGCAACATTAGCAGCATCAGCACCGCAGTGCCCAGGAGCAGGTAGCGGAATCCCCTGGCCATATCGCCGGCGAAGTGCAGCACCAGCGTCCCGGCGGTGATGAATATCGTGGCGCCGGTCTGGCGGAACAAGGCTCTCAACGCCGTAATCGTGGCCACCTTGTCCGGCGCCAGCTCTATGCAGGCGTTGTTAGAGCCCGGGGAGGCGATGCCCGCCCCCAGGCCCGAGAATCCCATTATCAGCAGCGGCAACCACAGGAGGGCGAGTCCGGTCGTCCCTCCTTCTCTCCCCGGCTCTGCTCCCAGCAGCGCGGTGCTGGCGATCATGAGACAGGCGCCGATCACTATCGGCCGCCGGTAGCCCCACCGCATCACGTAGATGCTGGTTATTATCGAGGCGCCCATCATCCCCAGGGAGCGAGGGGTCAGGAACACGCCGCTCTCGAACGTCGTTGAGCCGTATGTGGCGACGGCGTACAGGGGAAGCAGGTAGACTACCCCGAGCACGCCCAGGCCGTACAGGAAGTTGTACACGTTGGCGGCGACGAACGGACGGCCTCGCAGCAGGTCGAGTTCAATGAGCGGCTGCTGCACTCGCTTCTCCCGGCGCCAGAATGCGACCGCGAGCGCGATGCCGAGAACCACCAGGACTGACGCGGTGGCGATGAAGGGGGCAGTGAGGCCCTTGTCGAGGACGCTGAGCCCAGCGAGGATACCGAGGATCGAGCCGGCAAGCAGGCCGCCGCCGCCCAGGTCCAAGCTGCCTGCGACCCGTTCTCGCGGCTTCAACAACATGAGTATAGCGAGCAGCAAGACGATGCCGAAAGGGACGTTGAGCCAGAGTACCGATCGCCAGCCGAGCGCCGTGACCATCCAGCCCCCCAGGTTCGGGCCTATGATCATGCCGATGGGGAAAAAGCTGCTGGTGAGACCGATCGCCCGCTGCCGCGAATCGGGGAACGCGTCGGCTACCACGGCGACGGATAGCGGTATGAGGCCGCCGCCGCCCATCCCCTGGATCGCCCGCGCCGCGATCAACAGCCCGATGTTCGGCGCCACGGCGCTGAGCAGCGAGCCCCCAGTGAAGAGCGCGAGCGAGGCCACAAAAACTCGCTTCCTTCCCATTGTATCGGCTGCTTTGCCCGCCAGCGGTACCGCGGCGACCATGACAAGCTGGTAGGCGCCGAGCACCCATCCCGTGAGCACCAGGGAAGCGTTGAGTTCTTCGGTCATGACCGGGAAGGCGACGGCAACCGAGGTGTGCGCCATAGCCACGAACACCATCGTCAGGTTGGCGACGGCGAAAATCAGGTAGCGGGACACAGGCAGAAGTATACCCTTGCCCCGGCGCCGGCGGCAAAGCCGTTGTGGGGCTTGACAGAAGATGTTACAATAGCATTACAAAAGATTGCGGGGCACCACTAGACGTTGGAACAAGGCGCCTGGCCGCACAACAGCTTGTGTTCAGGCGCCGCTCAGAGGGTCTCCGTTACGTGGGGCGCCGGGCCAGGAGAAGAAGGGGAGAGATGCTACTAAAGGAACACCTCGGGAAGACAGTCTCGTTCAGCACCAACGGCGAAAGGAAGGATGTTTGCTACCTCACCCGCGTTGATCCGCTGTCAGGGAGCGTCGCCAAGATATCGGAAGAACGGGCCAAGAGGGGCTTTGGCATCGTCGCCAATCTGGACATGCACCCCGTTCAGGACTGCCAATTCTGCGACTACCAGCGCTATACGCCCAAGGAGCGTATCGAACATGCCAGCGGCGCTATCTCGGTGCCCAACAAGTTCCCTTGGGAGAAGCACGATTGGATCACGATCTACCCGCCATTCGGTGCGCACAAGATGTTCCTTTCCGACCTTTACTTCGACGATATGGAGCGCATGATCGAGTCCTCGTATGAGCTGGCGTTCATCTGCGCCAAAGACCCTGAAGTCATCTCGTTCATGGACTTCACCAACTGGGGCACCTTCGCCGGCGCCTCGCAGCAGCACCCGCACTCCCAGCGGCGCAGCATCACCTTCGTCCCCGATCCCAAGCAGGCAGAGGAGCTGCGGCACTGCCGTGAGCTCTTTGAGCGCTACGGGCGCAACCCGTTCGATCTACTTACTGAAGAGGAGCGGGCCGACGGACGCCGCGTGATCTATGACGGCCGCGTGTTCATCGCCTCGGCGTTCGCTCCTACCTGCACCAATGAGGTCATCGTGTATCCTCACGATGAGATTGCGCATATCTTGCAGACACACAATGGCGACCGCATGTCTATCATGCGTCCTGTGCTCGGTATCTTCCCCGCGCTGTTTTTCTACCGCGGCGTTACCGACCTCAACATCGCAGTGCACCAGGCGCCGTTCCGGGAAATGGACGATGCCCGCCGCTACTATCGCTGGCATATGCACATCTACCCGCGGAAGCCCAGGCTTCCCATCGACCGGGCTGGCGCCGAGATCGGCTTCGACACCAACGTGATCGAGGCCTTGCCGGAGACGAGCGCTGCCGCGTTGAAGCGCTGGTATTGCGAGCGGCCCCGGGAAGACATGGTAGCCCGCAAAGAGGATGGCAGCCCCAATCCCAAACTTGTCGACGAGTTCAACAAGGTGATGGCCGTCTGCCGGTAGACTCCAGGCCAGTCCTTCTCCAACCGCGGGATAGGGTAGGGCCAGCCATGCACTCGATACGGGGGACGGACTCCAACACCAATCCCTCTCCCTCCGAGGGAGAGGGTAGGGTCTGTCCTGTACTTGATACGCAGGATGGCACTGCAAAACTGATCCCTCTCCCTTCGAGGGAGAGGGTAGGGAGAGGGCGGCCGGCTGGTACCTGCTCGCATTGTTTCGCGTGCTGGCAGTGGAGTTGGATTCTCCCCCTTCAGGGCTCGTTCGTCCAAGTCGCACTGGCCCGTACCCTCAGGATTTTCCCGGCCTATGAGGCGTGTTCCGCCAGCGTGACCGCCGCTTTGGGCACGTACTTTTGCCATTCGGCGTGGCTGCGCAGGTAATGGAACGGTATGTAGAAGTCGCTGTC
>JACPRR010000146.1 GCA_016189825.1 Chloroflexota bacterium | reverse complement strand
GACTCGAGTATGGCCATGCGCATGATGAATGGCGTCATCACCATCATCTCGAAGCCGCATGCCATGTTGATGGCCTCTTCCTTGGTCTCGGCCACCATGAGCATGTGCTTCGGGAACGGCTCTACCACCCTCTTCTTTCGGGCCAACGCATCGTAGCTGTAGTAACGCTTCCAGTCCCACTTGTTGCCGGGCATCAGGCCCTTCCATTTTTCTTCAAGGCCGGATAGCGGCCCGACCACAACCGGCTGACCGCTGCGCACCAGGCCGCGAACGATGGAGTACATTCGCTCCGGCAGGGAGCCCCAGACTATCGTCCCGGAGACGAATATCGGCTGCGCCTCGTCGACGTTCTCAACGTAGTTCGCCACCGTAGTCACGCCGGTGCCGCCGCGGGAGTACTTCACCGTAACCATGGGCAAGGCCATGCAGGCCGAGCATCCGCCATAGTTGGCAACCGCTCGGGGCTGCATCCAGTAGGGGTATTTCTGCACGAACCACTTCCGCTCTTCCGCATCATAATAGTGTGCGATGTCTCCCACGATGCAACCGGCCATGGAAACGATGCCGTTGCGCGAGCCCAGCTCATTCGCCATCCATTGCACTTCGTCCCCATTTGACCGGCCGCAGCCTATGATGGCGAACCAACCCGGGCAGTTGCCGGGAAACGCAGTGTACCCGTAGGCGCGGATTTCCGAGTTGGTGGCGAATATCCTTCCACCACGGAACAGGAACTTGTCGTTCGGGGCTTTCTGGGCAAAGGATGCGACCATCATGTCCGAGATCGGGATCTTTTCCGGGCAGGCATTGTCGCAGTTTCCGAACAGGCAGCACTTCTTCTCCAGCTCTGCGAGGGCTTTTAAGCCGTCCCCATGCTTGAGCGCCTTGATGCCCTTGCTGACCTGCACCGCATTGGGGCAGGCGTACGTGCACAGATCACAATTCTCCCGGCAACGGGAGGCTTCAGCCCTGGCTTTCGCCTCGTCCATGACGTAGGCGCCTTTGCGCTCACCAACCCCTTCCAGGACTTTCAGTATGACCTCGGCCGCCTTGTCCATGCTCTTTACCCAGGCGGCGCCGGCGTTACCCAGTATGTCCCTGGCAATGGCTTCGGCGGGCTCCGCTGACCTGTCGGTGAGGGATCCCAGCGGATTCGCGCCCACCCATATCAGCTTCGCATCCGTCCGTTTTGCTTCAGCGATCAGGTCGACATCGGTGCAGGCATCGCTGCCAACAATGACGTCGAAAACGCCGGTCCTCAGTATTTTCCGGGCTCGCACCTGTGGCCCTGTCATGCGGGCCCTATCGTAGAAGCGGGGCAGGTCGTCGGCCGCCTGTCCTATGCCGCATACCTCGTACTTCTCAGCAGAGCCGCCTGCTTTCAGCTTCTCCACCATCAGGCACATGGGGATAAAGTCGTCGCCCACGAAGACAACTGACCTCTTCCCCTTGTCCATCATCCCCCTGCCTGTCCAGATCGGCAGCGGGTACCAGGCAACGTCGGCCAGGCTCAAACTCCCTGCGGTAGTAAACCCGAAGAGGTTCACCTTGATCAGCTCGAGGATCTCCTGGGCGATGAGCAACACGCTGCCGCAGTGCATCGCGTGCGACTCCAGTTCCGGAACACCGGCGTTGCCCTCGGCAGCAACGGCCTGTGCCCTCTTGACCTGGTCTTCGGCGTAGTTCATGGCCACCTCGATCCGTTCGAGCGACCAGGGATGGAAGCCGGCCAGCATGGAAATGAAGGTGGCGTCCATGTTGTCCATCTGGGCGCCGAAGGTCATCTTCTTGTCCCTGGGATGCTTCGCCAAAGCCCAATCAACAGCCCGCCTCGCAGACATCATCTGCGTCTTGCAGCCCTTCAAGACGTCCTGAAGGCTTTCCAGCGCGGCGGCCTGCTCGCTTTGTCCCCTGGACAGCGCGTACATCGGTGGGTGGACCTTGTTGACCACATCGATGTCCCACTCGGCAATATCTTCGGCGTTCGCCAGCGGCGCCAGGCGGAACTCCTCGATGCTCCGGATGCGGTGCTCCGGAGCATCCTCTTCCATGTCCGCGATCAGCCAGTCCCACCTGATGCCTGGCTTGTTGATCACATGCTTGGTCAAGTCCAGGTCGTATCTCCCCTGGATACGAGCGACTCGTTTTTCACTTGTCGTCATTTTTCTCCTTCCCCCTATCGTCAGTTGGTCATCAGATCGGGAACACCTCGGTCCGGCAAGAAAGGGAGGAGCCTCCCTGGCTCACGCTAGAGAAGCTCCGCTTCCTGGAAACACTTGGGACAGACCTTGACGTACTTCTCGCCGGCCCAAATCTGGGATACCGGGACGCCAACGCTCATGCACCACGGGCCTGTTTCCTGTATGTAGGCCTCCTTGGTGCATTCAACGCAGGTCGGAACGCCGCACTTGGTGCAGTTGTACCCGGCCTCGTTCTTGCCGCAGACAGCGCATACTGCCATGTCTTGTTAACCTCCTCTCGTTCGGTATTGGTTCATCTACAGTGGCACGTAGTCCTCGTCGCCAGGCCACATCTCGCCGGTCAAAGGTATCTTCATGGGCACCGGCTCTCCGTCCTTCCAGAACTTGGTCACTATGGGATGCTTGATCTTCTTCAAGTGCTCTTTCAAGTCCTTGGGCTCGATTGCATCCTCTTCCGTGGCAATCCTGGAGTAGATCTCTTCCGGGATGAAGCCTGCGAGCTGCTCTTTCAACGTCTTTGCCATCCACACGATCCTGTCCCAACCGCCATCGGCCTTGAGAAACTTGGGCGCCTGGATGGTCTTCAGGGCGCACGCGTAGAACCCGTGGTTTTGCACTCCGCCTGTCGTCAGGCCGGCGACTTTGGAGAAAGTAAGGCCCAGCGGAGTCAGTCCAGTGTACCGTCGCTGCACGATGCCGATTCCATCGACATCCGGAATGTAGAAGGCTACCGCCTCAAAGCACCCTCAGTTGGTTGTCGGGTATTGGATGCAACTATTCAGGTAGACCTTCCTGGTCCGGCCGCTGGACTTCTCATACACAGCCTTGTCGACGCCACTGTACCACCCCCTAACAGCGTCCTTCATCTCTTCCTTTTCCACCGGGAAGATGAAGCCGGCAGGATCAACCTCGGCAAACACTTTCATCGCGGTGTATTCAAGGAAGCCGCAATACGGAGCCCTCTCGGGGGCGCATATGCAGACGTGCGTTGGCGCGATCAGCCGGCAGATGGTGCAGCCGTAGAACGTATCCACCTCTTCGTCAGTCACCGTCGTAGCCCTGGTCGCATCGTAGGCCTCCCAGTCCTTCTTGGCCTGCTCCATCAATGGAGCGATGACATTCACGCCTCCCATCTCGGGCGTGGCAATTATCATCTTCTGCTCGATGCGGTCCGCGGTGAGCACCAGAGACTTGATCATGCCGCGGGCGGCCTGGGCGATCTTCTTCAGGGTCATCTTGTGGACAACCTTCTTGGCGACCCTCACCCACACTTGCGACCGGGCGCCGATCACCATCACGCCCTCGATCCAGCCTAATCCCATCGTCATTGAACGCTCGACCATAGGAAAGTACTCGATGGTCAAGGCCGGGCCGCCTACACGGATGTAGTAGGCGAAGGGGAACGAGCTTTCCTCCGGCACCTCGTTCAGCTCAGGACCAACCAGCGTGAACTTGCCATCGGTCAATTGATCGTAGTCCTCCACGAACTCGGCGAAAAGGAAGCTGGTGTAGTTGAACCTCGGCCCGCCGAGCTCGAGGTACCAGTCTCCTTTGCGGATGTGCCCTCCGAAGCGGGGGCCAATGCCGACATCCTCCATGCCCTCGTAAAACCGGTGTGGTTCGAGAGGGAGTTCGATGACTCGGCCTTCCGGGACCTTCACTATTGGCATTGCTTTTTTACCCTCCTGTTCTCCCTTTCCTTGCTTGCAACAGCCCACTTACCTGATCTTGTCCGGCCACTTACCGTACCACACTTTGATGCATATGGTTTCTGCCGCCCTCCTCTTCGAAGTTCATCGTTCGTTCTCCGTCAGAGCATGTGGCTGCCGGGTCGCCTGGTGGCAACAAAAAACAGCCGCTTCTCACGCATTTCACAGCCCCGTCCCAGCCAACCCCTACCGGGCTGGCGGTCCACGCCATACCTACTGGCCAGGCCCTGCGCCGCCACCGATTATTGCGGCCTTAATGCCCGCTGACGCCCGGCGCCCGGATGATGACTGCGAAAGATAGAAAAGTGCGCTGTTCCTGAGGTCGTTCCGCCGCCGCTATCGATATTATACCGCACCCCGATTATCCATACAGAAAGAAAACTTAGGTGACGAAGCCGCCGCATTCTCATCAGCCAAAGGTTGCAGAATTATAACCATCGCTGCCAACCGATGTCAATAGCTAGATTCTTGGTTCTCAGCCGATGCCAAGAAGCGCCGCCCCAATCCGGTACACCGGCCAACCAATGAAACTGAATACTCCTATGGGGAAAAAGGCGTCCATTGCCAGCAGCCCCAGGAAAACCAACGGCATGTATTTCACCACCGGCGCCATAGGCCGCATCATGCGCTCAGGAAGCGCCGCCGAAAGGGCATTGAACCCGTCCAGCGGCGGTATGGGTATCAGGTTAAATATCGCCAGTACCACGTTAACCAGCACTACGGTTTCCAGCAAGTCCCAGAGGACCGGAGAGCCCGCCTCCAGACCGAGGCGGTACAACATGGCGAGAAAGCCCGCAGTGGCCATGTTGGCCGCCGCTCCGGCCAGGCTCACCAAAGCCATGCTCAGCCTGACCGGCGGGCGCAGGTACGAGGCGTTGACCGGCACCGGCTTCCCCCAGCCGAACCCCGCCAGCATAAGCAGAATAGTGCCGATTGGGTCGAGGTGTACCAGAGGGTTCAACGAGATCCGGCCCATCCTGCCCGCAGTGTCGTCCCCTCGCCGGTGTGCCACGTAAGCATGGCTGAACTCGTGCACAGTGATGGCGATGGTCAGCCCGAAAACAAGCAGCATGAACTTATAAAGGAACCCTTGCGGGTCAGATGTCAGTTCGCCAATCCTCAGTAGCATGGGACAATCGCTTTCGCCGGACGCCGGCGGATACCCCCGCGCGGGAAAAGTCCGGCCGCAAATGATACCATATACTCCCGTTTGCCGCTGGCCAGTCCCAGTACCTTGCATATTGCAGTATTGATTATCTTTCAGTATAATCATTCGGGAGGTGATACCGTGAAAGACAACGGCAGCAAAAGCCGGTTTACCCTTGACATGACTCCCGAGCTGCGCACGCGCCTAAAGATCGCGGCGGCGCGCAAAGGAATCACCATGCGCCAATACTCGCTCTCGGCCATTGAGCAGCAGCTTGCCCGCGAGGAGATTGGAGTGCTGGCTCCTGCAACCTTCAACCGGAAGGCAGTAGAGAAGGCAAGGGCGCTTCACAAGTCAGTTTTCGGAAAGCGTAAGTTAGCTGATGAGTCGGCAGAATTGATTCGCCAGGATCGAGAGGAAAGGGTACACCATCCGTGAACGGCTATGTAGTAGTAGACGCCAGCTTAGCCATCAAGTGGGTATTGAATGAGCCTTATGCCGATGAGGCTCTGGCCCTGGCAAGCGAGTGGGCTTCTACTGAGACCAGGCCAGTCGCTCCATGTCTCCTGCTCGCCGAAGCAACCAATGTCCTGCATCGCCGGGCAGTACTGGGGCACATTTCTCCAGCCCATGCAAAGGAGTTGCTGACCGGACTCCTGGATATTGGCATTGAGGTCAGTGAAAGCCGGCAGATTCACATTCGGGCCCTGGAGTTGGCCCAGCAACTCAAAACGCCGGCCGTTTATGATACTCACTACTTGGCGCTAGCTGACATTCTGGGATGCGACTTATGGACCGCTGATGAGCAGTTTTTTAATTTGGTCAGGGACCGTGAGCCACGAGTCAAATGGCTCAGGCAGCTTACGGTTAGGGGCGGGTAGGTAGGATTACCAACTATCCGCCAGATTACGTGGGGGTGAAGCAGCATGTTGAGCAAACTGGCAGCGTCGATCCTTCTGCCCCTTCTCCTGCCTCTTGTCTCATGCGCGCCCGGTGCAACTACATCCCCCATTTCCACCAATCCTGCCCTGCCCGGCGCGCCTTCCGCGCCACCTGGACCCGCTCCTGCAGGACCTGGCGAAACCTCCACGCCCACAACCGCAAGTCCGACTATTCTCAGTACGCCCCCTCCGCGACCGGGACCAACCAGCGCACCAGCGGTTTCAACTATCTCCCCTGCGCCTCCCGCGGCTCCGCGTGACACGCCCATGCCCACGAGCACTGCCACGGCAAGGAGCACGCCGGCAACGCCACCTCAGACCACGGTAGCGCCGTGGGCGACGGCGCCAGCCATGGACAATCTCATTGACAGCTTCGCCTGGGAATACGTCGATTCCAAGGTAGATGTTGTTGCCGGCAAGCTCAGCGGCACCTCGGGTGATAGCTGGCTGGGGCCAGTCAATTTCTTTGCTCGCTTCAAGGTCCAGGGCGATTGGGGCGTGCTGTTCTCTGCGGAAAACCCCACTGAGGCCGGCGGCGGCATCACGCTCATCGGCTCTCTGTCAACGGGCGAGCTGGCCCGAGGCCAGAAACGCGTCGAGCTTCTGGTCAGACCCACCAGAGTGGGACTGAGCCTGCGCGACGGGGAAAGCGCCAACCCCTCGTTCTCGACGAGCTTCAGGGCTACGGCCATGGGAACACACCCTGTGCTGGAGTTCAGGAAGCGGGGACAGCAGTTCGTCATCCTGGCCAACGGCGCCACGCTCGGGGAGGCGGAGGACCCCGGTATCTTCAGCCAGGGAGTCCTCTACCTGGGCATCATCAGCGCGCCGGGGAATCGCGTCACAATCGACCGGCTGGCGATGCGCGTTCCAGAGGGGCAGCAGGCGAATGTCCGCCTTGACCGGCCCGCCTTCCCAAGTGCGGCCGCGCCGGTCCCGGCTACTGCTCCTTCCATGCCCGCGACGCTTTCCCTTCCCACGGAACAAACCGTGCTGGCCACGCTGCGGCCGGGCCATCCACGACTGGTTGCGCTGGATGCTGACATCCAGCGGCTGAGAACGACGATCGCCACGGACCCTGCAGCGGGACTGTACTACGAGCGCCTCAGAAACCAGGGGGCTCAGATGCTCTCCGCGGCCCCGGTGCAACGCTCTGTCGACTCCCGGGGGACCATCCTGGAGATAAGCCGCGAAGTCTTGAACCGCGCCTACACTCTGGGGCTTCTCTACTGGCTGGACGGGGACAAGAAGTGGGCAGACCGGGCTACCGCCGAGCTGGTTAACGCTGCCCGGTTCACGGACTGGAACCCGGCCCAGTTCCTAGACGTAGCTGAGATGAGTCACGCGCTGGCCGTTGGCTACGATTGGCTTTACGACGTCATTCCGGCGAGCAGCAGGGAGGAAATACGCCAGGCCATCGTAAACAAGGGTTTGCTGGCATTCCAGAAAGCCTACGGGGAGAAGGCATGGTGGACTACCAGTGCGTCCAACTGGAACCTGGTGTCAAACGGGGGCATCGCCATTGCTGCCCTGGCGGTGGCGGACACCGATGCGCAACTCAGTCGCCAGGTCCTGGCCAGGGCGCTGGGAAGCATGCCATCCGGGCTGGCCGCCTATGCCTCGGACGGAGGCTACCCTGAGGGCGCCGGCTACTGGAGCTACGGTACAGAGTATGCGACAGTTGCGCTGGCCGCGTTGGAGAGCGCGCTGGGGACGGACTTTGGACTGGGCTCGCTGCCTGGCCTCTCTGAGACCGGAATGTACCGGGTCGATGTTACCGGGCCCAGCGGCGTCGTCTTCAACTACTCAGACTCGGGAATAAACGTGTCCTGGATCGGCGATGAACCCACCCTCTTCTGGCTCAGTCGCCGCTACAATCAGCCGCTGCTGGCGTGGGCGGGGCGGCGAGCGGCGGCACAGGGCATGGGGACTGGTAACTTCAAGCCATCGCGGGCTTTGGACCTGCTCTGGTACCAGGCGGGCGGCGAGCCAAAGGAGTTGACAGGCCGGCCTCTGGACACGTTCTACCGGGACAAGCACGTTGCCATGCTTCGCTCCTCGTGGGCAGATGAGAAAGCTATCTTCGCGGGTTTCAAAGCTGGCGACAACAAGGCGGGCCACTCGAAGCTGCAACTGGGCTCCTTTGTTCTTGATGCTCTGGGGCAACGCTGGGCTGTCGACCTGGGTTCGGACAACTATGGGTTACCCGGATATTTCGAAGACCGGCGCTGGACTTACTACCGTATGCGGACGGAAGGGAACAATACCCTGACCCTCGACGGCCAGAACCAGGACCCCTCAGCACTGGCTCGATTGATGGCGGTGGGCTCGACGCCTTCCGCCGGGTTCGCAGTGGCGGACCTTACCGCAGCATACGCCGTTTCCGGGGGCACACGAGTGCGGCGCGGCATTGCCCTCGTTGATAACCGCTCGAGGGTTATCGTGCGAGATGAAATCGAAGCAGCGCGGCCGGTCGATATCGTGTGGGGGATGCACACCAGGGCTGAAATCCAGGTCCAGGGCGATGTCGCCATGCTAACGCAGGGGGGCGCTGCCATGGAGCTGCGCCTGCTCTCGCCGGCCGGGGCAAGGTTCGAAGTCCAGACAGTCACTATTGCGCCGCCGCAGGCCGCCGCTCCAGGGGTCAGGAAGCTGGTGGTCCGGCTGCCGGAAAAAACTGCCGCGGCAACCATCACCGTTGTCTTCACGCCAGGCGGCGGCAAGCCGCCGCCATCGGTAGCGCCGTTGGCGGATTGGGGAAACTCTGGACCAACAAGGACAAGCACAATGCCTTGACGGTCACGAGGACGATGGACTATCATCGGCCCCGGATACCGGTCTGGCGGCAGGTACGCTCACCAACGGTTCCGAATAATATCGGCGCCCGGCCAGCGGACGGACCGCGGCGTCGATTCTGACAATGGAGGCGGACATTGCGCATCGTTCTGATTGGTCAGGCGGCTTTCGGCGCCGAGGTCCTGAAGCGCCTGTTGGAAAAGGGCGAGGAAGTTGTTGCGGTGTATGTGCCTCCGGACGTTCCAGGGGCTAAGGGCGACCCGCTGAAGAGTCTCGCCGCTGAGCGTGGGGTAGGCATACGCCAGCCGGTTCGGATGAGAGGCCCGGGCGTCTTCAAGGATTTCGCCAGGCTCAGGCCGGACTTAGCGGTCATGGCCTTCGTGACCGATATCGTGCCCCAGAGCATTCTGGCGTGCCCCCGGTTGGGGACCATCCAGTACCATCCGTCCCTGCTCCCGAGACACCGCGGGGGCAG
>JACPRR010000144.1 GCA_016189825.1 Chloroflexota bacterium | reverse complement strand
GCGTATCCAGGCTCACGTTCACGCGCTTGATCCCTGCCGCCTTAAGCCCTGTGGCGAGATCACCCAGCAAGACGCCATTCGTGCTCAACGAGAGGTCCCGTATCCCCTTTATCTGCGCCAGCATGCGCGCCAGGTCGACAATACCCGCCCGGACAAGCGGCTCACCGCCGCTCAGGCGCACCTTCTGTATTCCGATGCCGGCGGCAAGCTCAACAACAGTACGTATCTCTTCGTACGACAGTATGTCATCGTGGCGCAGGCACTGAATCCCGCCTTGAGGAACGCAGTAAACGCAACGCAAGTTGCACCGGTCCGTGACCGATACTCGGAGATAGTCGATGGGACGTTGAAATGAATCGCTCAGCCCGCTCATCGCCTCACACACTGCCGGTAGAGTTTCGCCAGCACTGGACGGGCCCTCGCCGCAGCCCGGGCGCGATGACTTATCCTGTTCTTCTCAGCAAAAGATAGCTCCGCCATCGTCCGGTTCAGGCCCGGCAAGCAGAACACCGGATCGTAGCCGAAACCCTGTTCACCCCTCGGCTCCAGGCAGATGAAGCCTGTGCACTCGCCTTCGCACAGAGTTACCTCGTCGCCGGTCGCCGGGGCTATCGCGATCACGCAGCGAAACCGGGCAGACCTCTTCTCCCGGGGGACGCCTCGGAGTTCACGCAGCAACAGCCCGATTCTGCCGCTGTCGGTAGTCTGCCCCCCATACCTTGCCGAATACACGCCGGGGCGGCCCCCCAACGCATCCACCTCGAGCCCCGAATCATCCGCCAGGGTCGGCAGTCCCGAGAGCCGGGCATAGCCGCGCGCCTTCAACCTGGCGTTCGCCTCGAACGTGTCCCCGGTCTCGAAGTCCCCTTCAGCAATGCCGCACTCAGCGGGTGAGACCAGCTCCCAGGGCACTCCTTCAAGCAAGCTCTTGTACTCCGCGAGCTTGCCCCGGTTGTTGGTCGCTATCAGGAGTTTGCCGCAGGCCAGGTTTCCCAACCGCTACCTCTACACGGTCACCGGCGCTTTGTATTCGCCAAAGACGCCTCGCAAACAATCGCATATTTCCCCGAGCGTGCCGCAGGCACGCACGGTGCCGACTATGAACGGCATCAGGTTCTCGCTCCCGCGCGCCGCTTCTTCGAGTTCCTTCAACTTCCCGGCCAGCGCAGCATTGTCCCGCTCGCGGCGCAGCCGCGTCAGGCGCGCCAACTGTCTCTCCATGCCTTCCGGGTCCAACTTCAGCAATGGTATTCGTACCGGCTCGTCTGTTCCATACTCGTTCACACCGACGATGACGCGGTCCCCGGCCTCAATGTCCCTCTGGTAGCGGAAGGCCGAGTCCGCTATCTCACGGTGGAAAAACCCCTTGTCCAGGGCGCCCAGCACGCCCCCGAGCGCCTCGATCTTGCGGAAATACTCATAGGCGCCTTTCTCCATGTTGTTGGTCAACGCCTCTACGAAGTAGCTGCCCGCAAGCGGGTCGATGGTATTGGTTACGCCGCTCTCATTGGCTATGATCTGCTGCGTGCGCAGCGCCACCCGCACCGCCAGTTCGGATGGCAAGGCAAGCGCCTCATCCATCGAATTAGTGTGCAGCGATTGGGTACCCCCCATCACTGCGGCCAGCGCCTGTATTGTAGTGCGCACCACGTTGTTCTCAGGCTGCTGCGCCGTCAGCGTGCATCCTGCAGTCTGGGTATGGAACCGCAACCACATGCTGCGCTCATTCCGTGCCCGGAACCGCTCTTTCACCTCCCGCGCCCAAATGCGCCGCGCGGCACGGAATTTGCCGACCTCCTCAAAGAAGTCGTTGTGACCGTCGAAGAAGAAGCTTAGCCTCGGGGCAAAGTCATCTACCTCCAGCCCCCTCTCAACACCTGCCTGCACGTACGCCAGGCCGTCTGCCAGCGTGAAGGCAAGTTCTTGGAGCGCCGTTGCGCCGGCCTCGCGGATATGATAACCACTGATGCTGACCGTATTCCACAGCGGCACGTTCTTCATGCCATATTCAATAGTGTCAACGATGAGCCGCATCGAGGCCTTCGGCGGGAAGATGTAGGAGTTCTGCGCGATATACTCCTTCAGTATGTCGTTCTGGATTGTGCCGCCGAGCCTGGCCATGGATATGCCGCGCTTCTCTGCGGCTACCAGGTACATCGCCCAAATCACGGCCGCCGGCCCGTTTATCGTCATCGAGGTGGTGATCTTGTCGACGGGAATGTCGTCGAACAGCGCTTCCATGTCGGCCAGCGAACATACGGCGACCCCGCACTTGCCGAACTCGCCGAGCGCGCGCGGCGAATCGGTGTCATACCCGTTCAGGGTGGGGAAATCAAAGGCAACGCTGAGGCCTGTTTCGCCATGAGAGAGCAAGTACTTGTAGCGCTTGTTCGACTCTTCAGGGCCGCCGAAACCGGAGAACATCCGCATAGTCCACAGCCGGCCGCGGTGACCAGTGCTGTGCACCCCCCTGGTGAAGGGGTACTCGCCGGGGAATGAAAGATCCCGGCTGTAGTCCAGTCCCGCCATGTCGAGCGGAGTGTACAGCCGTTCGACCGGCACGCCGGATGAGGTGACGAATGCTGCGCGCCGCTCCCCGCACTGGGACGCAGCCATATCCCACTTCTGCTTCCTGACCTTGACCTCTTCCAGGCTCCTGTAATCAAACATGTTGCCGCCCCTGCCACGAGGCTTCAAAAATCAAAACCCTTGCGGGACAGTATTCCCCTGTCATAGGGATGCTTGAGCTTCCTCATCTCGGTCACCAGGTCGGCAAGCTCTATGACGCGCGGGTCGGCGCCGCGCCCGGTGAGGATCAATTCGACCCGGTCCGGCTTGTCCTTGATCATGCCAACGACATCCTGAACATCGATCAACTGCCATGAGGAAGCGACGTTCACTTCATCCAGGACCACCAAGTCATACTTGCCGCTCGACATAGCCTGCCTCGCGGCGCTCAGCGCCCGGTGGGCCTGCTCTTTTTCTTCCTCGGTGACGTTGTCCGGGTCGCAGAAATCGGTGAAGCCGAATCTCTCGAAGGAGACGTTCTCCAGCTTTTCCAGAACGGGTTGCTCCCCGTACGGGTACTCGCCCTTCATGAAATACACTATGTGGACCCTCAGCCCGTGTCCCAAGGCGCGCACCACCCCTCCAAGAGCGGCCGAGGTCTTGCCTTTCCCATTGCCGGTAAACACCTCGACCAGCCTCCTGGAAAAGGGCTCGGGAGGTCGCGGTCGTTGAGGGGAAGGGGTCATTGTCAGAATGAGTTTAGCAACGGCTTCCAAGCATTGTCAACGGCCCCCGTTGCCCGGACCATCGGGGGACGGGTGCACAAGGGCCCCGCGGGTCCGCAGGTCTTTCGCGCCGCGGGTGTAAACATGGACTATCTCGTCCGCGCTCTTGCTCGTGTTGCACATGAGCATGACGCGCAGACACTTCGACAGCGCGCCTGGAACATCCATCTCATGCCCGCACATCAGGGGAACAGTCTTCCACCCCATCTCCCTGGCCGCCACTGCCGGGAAGTCGGCGTTCAAGTCCCGCGTCGTCGAGAAGAAAGCGCAGGCAATGTCCTCCAGACGAAGGCCGTTAGCCTCGACAAGCTGCGTCAACAATTCACGCGTTGCCGCAAGTATCTGCTCCCGGCTGTTCTCAGCTACGGTTGTAGCACCGCGAATTCCTCTGCACTGCATGGGAGAAAGGCGCCTCCGATACCAGGTATATGTGCCCGGCTACGGCCTGGCAGTCGTCCCTCCGCCAAGTAACGAGCTGCACGCGTTAGGGAAGGCAAGCATCACCACAAAGAGCAGCACCAGCACACCCATGAATATGTACATCGTGCGCTGCTGCTTCTTCCTTTGTTTCACCAGGGCCTGCTCGCACTCCGGAGAGCAGAACCTATCGTTCCCCCCCATCGACCTGCCGCAAACCGGACAATGCTTGTGTTCGGCGACTTTATCTGCCAAGTAAATGTGCTCCTCTCTGCGGGACAATTTCGATAATTCTACTTGGTTTCTGCGGAAACGGGCAAACGGACCCTAGAACAGCGCGAAGTACCATTCTGCGGCGACTCGTCCCCAGATCATGCCCACCATAGTTCCCGCTGCCAGAAAGGGGACAAACGGAAGCGCTGTCTTTCTGCTCCCCTTCCGCGATACCAGCACAACGACGGCGGCAATGCCCCCGAGGATGAACGATGCGAACAACCCCACCAGTATCGAGGGGAACCCGGTGACGATTCCCAGCAGCGGCGCGAGCTTGACGTCGCCCCATCCCATCCCCCCCGGCCGCAGCACCGCTGGCGCCAGGAGGGCCACGAATGCTACGCCCCCGCCAAGAAGTGCCGACTTCCACCCAAGTGCGGGATAAAAAACGGCCGCACCCGCAGCCAGGACTGTTGCCGGCAGCACGATTTCCTCGGGCACCACCCCCTG
>JACPRR010000152.1 GCA_016189825.1 Chloroflexota bacterium | reverse complement strand
GTCGTACCTCGGGCTGGTATAGCGCAGGTAGTACCAGTTGGAGCACATGAACGTGTCCATGGTGTCTGTCTCGCGTCGGCCCGGCCCGCCGCACCTGGGACAGGTGGTGTTCACGAATGAGGGAACGTATTTAAGCGGGGACTCTCCGGTCGGCTTGAACTCAGCATCCGGCGGGAGCAGGACAGGGAGGTCCTTTTCCGGCACCGGCACGATGCCGCATTTGTCGCAGTACACTATCGGTATCGGCGCACCCCAGTAGCGCTGGCGAGAAACGAGCCAGTCACGGATGCGGTAGGTGACGGTCCCTTTGCCGATGCCCTGCTTCTCCATGTACTCAACGATGGCCTTGGCGCCGGCTTCGTTGGACATACCGTTGAACTGCCCCGAGTTGACCATCGTCCCGGCATCGACGTGGGCTTCGGCCAGGTCCTTGCCGTCCCAGCCTTGAGGCGCGACGACCACCCTGATATCAATCTTGAACTTCCTGGCGAACTCGAAGTCCCGTGTGTCGTGCGCAGGCACGCCCATGACAACACCCGTTCCGTAGGTCAGCAGCACATAGTCGGCGATCCAGATGGGGACCTTCGCGCCATTCGTCTGGTTGATAACGTACGAGCCGATGAACACGCCCGTTTTTTCCCGCTCGGTCGACATGCGCTGGATGTCCGTCTGGTGACGCGTCCATTCGACGTAGTCCTCAACCTCTTTGCGCCGTTCGGGCGCGGTGAGATGCCGCACCAGGGGATGCTCCGGCGCCAGGACAACGAAGGTCACCCCAAAGACGGTGTCCGGCCTGGTGGTGAACACGCGGAGCTCCTTCACGCCCATCGTCTCGCGCTCGAGCTTGAAAGCGATCTCAGCTCCTTCGCTCCTGCCGATCCAGTTGGTCTGGATGGTCTTGAGGCGTTCGGACCAGTCGAGCCCTTGGTAATTCAGCAGCTCTTCGGCGTACCTGGTGATGCGGAAGAACCACTGGGCAAGCTCCCGGTGGGTCACTGCTGTGCCGCAGCGCTCGCACTCGCCGTTTTCCACTACCTGCTCGTTGGCCAGTACCGTCTGGCAGCTCGGACACCAGTTGACAGGCGCCTCGGCGCGGTAGGCCAGCCCGGCCTCGTAGAACTTCAGGAAGAACCACTCGGTCCACCGGTAATATTCCGGAAGGCAACTGATTACCTCGCGACTCCAGTCGTATATTGAGCCCATGCTGCGCAGTTGCCCCCGCATGCGCTCGATATTCTGCATGGTCCAGGTGTAAGGATGGATGCCACGCTTGATAGCGGCGTTCTCCGCAGGCAGTCCGAAGGCATCGAACCCCATGGGGTGGAGGACGTTGAATCCCTTCATTCGCATGTAGCGCGCGTGGACGTCCGCGGGCGCCATCGCGTACCAGTGCCCGATGTGGAGGTCGCCCGAGGGATAGGGGAACATGGTGAGCTCATAGCGCTTGGGCCTGGGGTCATCATCGCGGACACGGTACGTCCCTTCGGATGCCCACCGCTCCTGCCACTTCCTCTCTATCTCTCCCGGCACATAGTTGGAAGACATCTATGCAGTCCTTGTGCTCCCGTAATATCTGACAGCGGAGTCATTCTACACTTCGAAGCTTCGCCTTCGCAAAGCATTGACAACGGCGACCAAAAGGCGTGTAATTGACATCATCCAACCGCCTGGTGTCACGGCGGTGCTGGCGGAAGCGCCAGCTAGAGCCCGGTTGATGTGCACTCTGGAGGGGCATCCTTGGTCAAGGCGGCTATCCGGCGCTCCGAAGGCAACCCGCAGCCCGTGCCCATACAGGTCGACTGGCAAAGGCTCTTCGACAGCATGGGGGATGGGGTCGCCATCGTGTCGCTGGACCATCGTATCCTGCGCGCTAACCAGGCGCTGGCGCGGATGGTGAGTGCGGGTGGCCCTGACGATCTGGTGGGGCGAAAGTGCTACGAAGTCGTGCACGGCTTGCGCTCCGAGCTTGAGTCATGCCCTTTGGACTGCTGCCGTTCGGACAAGAAAACAGGCGAGATCGAGAGGCAAGAACCTCACCTGAATAACACCTGGCTATCCCTCCGCGTCGATCCTCTGCTGGGGACCCACGGCGAGGTCACTGGCGTAATCCACACGTTTCGAGACATAACCCTGCGAAAGGAGATGGACCGGCTCAAGGAGGAGTTCATCGGCCTGGTGTCGCACGAGCTGCGTAACCCGCTGACGGTGATAATCGGCGCCCTCCAAACGGCGCTGAGCGAGGAAGACCGGCTTCCCAGGGAAGAAGTACGTCACCTGATCATCGATGCGGCAGAGGAGGCCCATTCGTTGTCGGACATGGTCGGAAACATGCTCGACCTGGCGCGGGCGGAGGCGAGGAGACTGACGCTTGCTCCCGAACCATTGGACTTCGAGACGACGGCCTTGGGCATGGTGGCGAAGTTTCGCGCCCGCCACCCCACGCGTGAGTTCATCGCCGACCTGCCTGCTTCGCTCCCGGCGGTCAGGGCCGACCGGTTGCGCCTCGAACGTGTGCTGCACAATCTGCTGCACAACGCGGTCAAGTACTCTCCAGGCAGCACCGCAATCCGGGTATTCGCCAGGGCGGACGGTGGCGAGCTTCTTGTCGGCGTCGAAGACCACGGCATAGGTATTTCGCCAGGCGACCTGGCGAAGCTCTTCGAGCCCTTCCAGCGCGCAGAGAACGCGAGCCAGGTCGATGCGGAGGGCGTCGGACTGGGACTCGTAGTGTGCCGGCGCGTTGTCGAGGCACACGGCGGGCGCATCTGGGTGGAGTCGGCGCCCGGCCGCGGGTCGACGTTCCGGTTCACCATCCCTCTTTCCGAGGGTACCCGAAACTCCCGCGCGAATAGCTGAAAGAGGGTAGTGTGGTTTTCCGGTGATGCCTTTGCGAACGTGTAGCAGGCTATTGTCATTCCCGCGAAAGCGGGAATCCAGATGGTCGAGCCCAGATTCCGGGTGCTGTTCACCCTGAGCGCCACGCCCTTCGAGTCCTTCGAGAGCCTCAGGAACCGCCTCAGGGACCGTCCTTCGACAGGCTCAGGAACCGTGGCGCCGAAGGGCCGGTATGACGTGGGGTGACGCGGCTGACGAGTCGTATGGCTTGACAAGTCGTGTATAATAGTCCGTGCGATAGCACTTGGTGATCGCCGTGGCTGTGTGGATATAGTAGCGGACATAGCAAGCTCTTTCTGTACTCCTGGGGAGGAGTGTTGGAGGCCTTTCTTCCTTCATCTTCACCGTACGCATGTATCGTGGCGTTCTCGGCGTGCAGGCGATACGTCGGGACAAGCGCCTTAACTTAACGGGAGACCCCGACACGAAAGACCGCAGTCAACAAGCAACAGGTGTGGGCTATTACGCACAGGCAGGGACGCCTGTGCCACCAATAAGATGCATCATCATTTGAGGCGTTTGTACTAACCAGTAATCGACGGTTGGCGCTGCAGGTAGCGTATTCGAATTCGGACGTTAGGAAAGACAAGGGGGGAAGTTGACGTGACTAGAGCATCGCCAGGCAAACTCCGACTTGGGCCGCCGGGCAAGGCTGGGCGGGGAACAATCTTGAAGATGCTGGGGTTGACAATAGCAGCCGCACTGCTTGTCTTCTCTGGCTGTGCTAAGCCGGTAAGCACGACCTCAACCACCACCAGCGCCCCGGTCATTACCACGTCTACTGCGTCCACTACTTCTGCTGCCGCAAAACCCTCAACTACTGTCGTGACCACAGCAGCTCCTAAGCCAGCAACACCTACCGGGCCATACGGCGAGTTGAGGATTGCAATCGCCTCGTTTAGCGGGGCGGTGCTCGATCCAACCCAGGGGTCGATCTCGAACAACTGGAATTTGCTATCTCCTATATTCGACTGGTTTTTGAGGGTGAAGCCCGGAGGAGAGCTCGGACCCGGGGTGGTTGAGAAATGGGAGTTGTCTGGCAACGCCTTGACTTTCCATTTCCGCAAGGGGATCAAGTTCAGCAACGGTGATGACCTGACCGCGGAGGATGGTAAGGCCAGCATTGAGAGACAGGCGGCCATGAACCGGTTTTATGTAGCAGAAATCAAGGGTTGGCTCTCCAGCATGGAGGTACCGGACCCTTATACTCTTGTCATCCG
>JACPRR010000176.1 GCA_016189825.1 Chloroflexota bacterium | reverse complement strand
GACCTTCGGGGTCTTGATCAGACGGCTGAGTCGGTTGCTGTGCCAGGGCGGAAGCGTGTCGAGGAGGAACAACCGCTCCAGGATGGTAACGTAGTCGCGGATCGTTGGCCGGCTGAGTTGGAACGGGCCGGCGAGATCCGCCACGTTGAGCAGCCTCGCAGTCTGCCCAGCGGCCAGGGTGAGCAGGCGCGGCAGGGCATCCAGGGCGCTGATGCGCGCCAGGTCGCGTGCGTCGCGCTGCACCAGGGTCTCGACGTAATCGCGGTACCAGGCCGCCCTCCGCCCGGAGGACGCACGCGCCAGCGCTGCGGGATATCCGCCTGCCGCGATGCGCTCGGCAAGCTCCTTCCCCAGGCGTGGCCACCCCTGCGTCTTGAATGCGCCGCCAAAGAGGGTCTCAAGGAACCGGGGAGGCTGCCCGGCCAACTCTGCCTGGGACAACGGATGCAGTCGTACGATCTCCATGCGTCCCGCCAGCGAGTCTCCCAGTCCTGGCACAAGCAGGACGTTGGTGGACCCCGTGAGCAGGAAGCGGCCCGGCGTCCGGTGACGGTCCACTGCGGATTTCAGCGCAGTGAAGAGCTGCGGAACGCGCTGGACTTCGTCCAGGACCGTGCGCTCCGGCAGGTCTGTCACAAAGCCCACCGGGTCGGCTCTTGCGGCCGACGCCGCGACATCGTCATCAAAACTAAAGTAGACGTAGCCCGCCGCTTCGCCCACCATGCGGGCCAGCGTGGTCTTACCCGACTGCCTCGGCCCGTGGATCAGCACCACAGGCGTATCCGCCAGAGCCTCGGCGAGCCGCGCCCTGACATATCGGGGGTAGAGCGCAGGGTGAGCCATAACGCGGCCGATTGTAACATTTGCTGTCGGCTGACTGCAAGGATAGGTGGCGGCCAAATGAAAGGCTAGGCGCCGGCTGCCACCCGCCATGGCTATCTGCTCAGGTTGTACGATGTGCAACCGGGGCATCTCCTCCCACATCTACAATGCGAACACCGTGAGCCTCATCACCCTCGGCGTACAGATCCGCGGTACAATAGAAATGATGAATGGCCAGAGAGGTAGCCCGTGTTGCTTGTGGCGCTGATATCTGCGGTCATCGTCCTCACACTGGTGGGAATTGCCATAGTGTGGGCTAACCACCACAGGTCCTGGAGCCGAGCCGGGCATCCGCAAGGGGACCAGGCCGCATTTCCCGGACAGGTGGTACCCGCGCCGGTAGCGGGCCCACCCTCTGAGCTAACTCACCAGGACCGGTACGGCTGGCCGGAGCCCCCAGAAACGCTTACCCGCAGACGCCTTCTTCGCAACACTTTTTATGCGATTGTCGGGGCCATGGTCGGTACGCTGTCCTACCCGGCGCTCAGGTACTTCATCTACCCGGCAGTCCGCAAGCTGCCTCCCGCGCCTTTCACGCCGATAGCGTCACTCGCCGAATTCCAGATTGGGGTGCCCACGTTCGTCACCTACGAAGAAAGGGTCCTGGACGGCTGGGTCGTCGAAACCCGGAGCAAGGGGGCATGGGTCGTCTACTCCGGCGAAGATAGGGTCCTGGTCTTCGACCCTCATTGCACCCATCTCGGCTGCGGGTATTCATGGCACGCCGAAAGCCAGCGGTTCCTCTGCCCCTGCCATGCCGGTGTGTTCGATATCGAAGGCGCCGTCGTCAGCGGGCCCCCGCCAAGGCCCCTGGACCGCATTGCACACCAGATAGCGGAAGGCACGCTCCTGGTCAGCCGGACCATCAAATCGACCGAGTTGAAAGGTTGAGAATGGAGAAAACCAAGGAAGGGTGGATCGAGGAAAGGCTAGAGCTCCAGCCGATCAAAGAGGCCCTCCTCGACCGGAAAGTACCGCGTGCGTTGGCCGGCAACATCGGATGGTTTTACACGCTGGGCAGCGCCACGCTGATGACGTTCGTCGTACTGGCAGTGACCGGGATCATGCTCACCATGAACTATTCGCCAACGCCCGACCACGCCTACGATAGCGTCCAGTACATCATGAATGAGGTTTCCAGCGGGCGGCTCGTCCGTGGCATCCACCATTGGGCCGCCACCGCCATGGTTGCGCTGACTTTCCTGCACGCTTTGCGAGTCATGTTCTTCGGCGCCTACAAGTATCCCCGCGAGCTCACCTGGGTCGTCGGCGTCCTGCTGTTCCTGCTCGTGTTGGGTTCCGCTTTCACCGGCTACCTCCTCCCCTGGGACCAGAAAGCATATTGGGCCACCGTCGTTGGAACCAACCTCGCCGGCGGGACGCCGGTCATCGGCGATTTCCTGCTCAAGCTCTTGCGCGGCGGCGATACCCTTGGGGCGGTAACCCTGACCCGCTTCTACTCGCTGCACGCTGCGGTGATCCCGGCGCTGATAGCCACGCTCATTGGAATCCACCTCTTCCTGGTCATCAAGCAGGGGATATCAGCGCCACCGAAGCTGGCAAGGCGCGCGCGCCCGGCAGTTCCGGGCGAGCAGCGATAGGCGAGGATGATAGTGGGCAGCCAACCCGCATTCCCCAAACAGCAATCCACGGGCAGGACTCGAAAGGATATCTACAAGGCGGAGTACGCCGAAGCCAAGAAGGGCGGCGAGCGCTTCTTCCCGGAGACGGTGTTCAAAGATGCGGTGGTGGCGCTGATTGTCTTCGCGGCAATAGTCTTGTTGGCGGTGTTCGTGCCCGTGGAATTGGACGCCGTCGCGGACCCCACGAGCACCACATACAACCCCCGGCCCGAATGGTACTTCCTATTCCTGTTCCAGTTCTTGAAGTATTTCCCCGGTTCCCTCGAATCCCTGGCAGCGGCGGTAATACCCGGCCTGGTGATCATTTTCCTGATCTTGCTGCCATTCCTGGACACGAGAGAGGAGCGCCATCCAGTTCACCGCCTGGAAGTCACTGTGACTGCGATCGGCGCCATCGCCGTCGTTGTCTTCCTCTCTGTCCTGGGCGCGGTTTCCCCTTCCGTGAACCCGCCGCAGGAGAGCCGCGAGACGACCCAGGGACGCAGGCTTTACACGCAGCTTCAATGCGCATACTGCCATAGCATCAACGGCATCGGCGGCGCTGTAGGCCCCGACCTCGCTGTCGTTACCAGGGGCCTTGCAGAGAGCGATATCGCGCAGTACCTGAGGAACCCTGCCGCCATGATACCGAAGACCCTCCATCCCAAGCTGCAATTCACATCCGGCGAACTCACTGCGCTCTCCGCATATCTGGCGAGCCTGGGCGCCGTGCCGACCTACACGGCAGAAGCGCCGAAACTGTTCCAACAACACTGCGCAGCCTGTCACAGGATAGCCGGAACTGGAGGGACCGTGGGGCCAGACCTCTCAGCCGTGGGCAGCTTCCGCTCGGCTGTCTTCCTCAACGGATTCATTGCCAACCCGAAGGCGGCGAACCCAGCATCGGCGATGCCCGCATTTGACCGGACTCTGAGCGCCGCCCAGATCGCAGACCTGGCGAACTACCTCGCCGCCCAGCGCGGCGCCCCGGCTCCTCCTGCAACTCCTGCCCCTTTACCGGTACCGGCCACACCTCGCGCCGCCAGTTTCGCCCGGGACGTGATGCCACTGCTACAGCGCTCCTGCCTGCCCTGTCATGGAAGCGCCGCCCAGGGAGGGCTTAACGTGACGACATACAACTCGCTCATGACAACGGGCGCCCATGCGCCCACTATCTCGGCTGGGCAGGCCGATAATAGTCTCCTGTACGGTGTACTGGTCGGGCCATCATCAGGAGTGCCCCAGATGCCTCCTGGCGGTGCGGCCGTGCCCCCCGACCAACTGAAGCTCGTCAGAGACTGGATCAACGAGGGTGCACGGAACAACTAGGGCGGTGTCCCCGGTGATGCCTATGCAACCGCGAAGCAGCCTGTTGTCATTCCTGCGAAAGCGGGAATCCAGAT
>JACPRR010000142.1 GCA_016189825.1 Chloroflexota bacterium | reverse complement strand
CTGGTGAAACTTTACGGTGCCACCGAGATGTACGCTATCCTTACCCGCCAACTCTATCTTCATCCCATGCATTCAGGCCCCTGACCCCCGTTGTCCCAAGTGTGTATAAAGAATAGCCCTCGAGGGAGAGGGTAGGGTGAGGGTGAACCTAGACCAGCTCGATCTCTTTCAGGTCCTTCGCCACTGCCAGCTCCGGCTCGGTAAGAGCCTGGATGTCCTCGACACTCCAACCCGGGGCGTACTCCTTGAGCAAGAGACCATACGGGGTCACTTCGATGACCGATATGTCAGTCACGATGAGGTCGACACAGCCGGGAGAAGTGAGCGGGACACAGCACTGCTTCACTATCTTGGGCTTGCCGTCCTTGGTCGTATGTTCGGTCGCGCCGATCACCTTCTTTGCGTTGAACGCGAGGTCCATTCCGCCGCCGATGTTGCCCACCCCACGGCCAGGGAACATCCAGTTCGCAAGATCACCGTGATCAGTGACTTCTATCACCCCCAGCACACTTATGTCCACGTGACCGCCCCTTATGATCCCGAAGGAGTCGGCGTGGTGAAAGAAGCACATGCCAGGCTTAGGTTGGACATACTGCCCCGAGGCGTTAACCAGATCTATGTCAGCCAGCTCTTTCATGTCCTCGGCTGGCACGACAGGGCCGAATCCGAGCATGCCGTTTTCCGAGTGGTAGATGACCGTCATGCCTTCGGGCACGAAACTCGACACCAGGGTCGGTATGCCTATGCCCAGGTTGACCACGGCGCCGTCAAAGAGCTCCCGGGCAATCCTCATTGCGATCGCTTCCCTGCTCAATCGCTCCTTCATTCTCACGCCTCCTTGCCCTGATGTTGCCCGCGCACCTGGAAAGTGCGTTCGGGATGGCGAGGGAATCCCGGGTCTTCCTTGACTTGCACGATGCGCTTGACGAAGATTCCCGGAGTGACCACGGCGTCGGGGTCTAATTCTCCGGGGTCGACGATATGGTCCACCTCTGCGATGGTGACCGCAGCCGCGGCAGCCATCACGGGATTGAACTGTCGCGCAGTGCCGCGGTAGACAAGGTTCCCGAAGGTGTCGGCCTTGTAGGCCCTGATCAGGGCGAAATCGGCTTTCAGAGCGAGCTCCAGCAAGTGGGGGCGGCCATCAAATACCCTGCGCTCCTTCCCTGACTCGATGACAGTGCCCGCGCCGGTGGGTGTGTAAAACGCAGCGATTCCGGCGCCCCCGGCCCTTATCCTTTCCGAGAGAGTCCCCTGTGGCACTATCTCCAGCTCCACCTCATTCGCCAGTATCTGCTTTTCTGCGATACTGGGCCGGGACGCGGAGGTGGAGAAAGGGAAGGAGGCGATGACCTTCCTTACCTGGCGGTTCTGGAAGAGCAGGCGGTGGTCGTCATAGTCAAGGGTAAGGCCAACGCCGCCGGCGGTATTTGCGACGATCGTCAGGTCCCTGGCACCCTGCCGGGCAAGAGCGTGTATCAGATAGTAGGGCGTGCCGCCGGGACCGGCGAAATTGCCGATCATCACCACCGCCCCATTGGGTATGTCTGCGACTGCGGCGTCAAAGGAATCAAGGACTTTGTTCAGCATACCTGCCTCCTCGACGATTCTACTATGCCTACAGCTACAGTGTACCCCTCATGCAAGCGCCCGAGGGTCGGGCAAGGTCATGAGTGGACGAGCGCCTTCGTCCTGCCAAAAGTGTCTGCCAGATACTTTCCTGTCGCCGAAGTCTCATGCGCAGCGATCTCTTCCGGAGTCCCCGCCGCTACGACCTCTCCCCCTTTTTCACCGGCGCACGGGCCAAGATCGATGATATGGTCCGCGCTCTTCACCACGTCCATGTTGTGCTCGATCACCACGACTGTGTTTCCGGCCGACACCAACCGCTGCAGCACGTTCAACAGCGCTTCGACATCCGAAAAACCCAGCCCTGTCGTCGGCTCGTCCAGTATGTACATCGTCTTCCCGGTTGACCGCTTCGAAAGCTCGGCCGCCAGCTTCACCCTCTGCGCCTCGCCCCCCGACAGCGTCGGCGCCGGCTGGCCGAGCCGGATGTACCCCAGCCCAACATCCTTCAACGTCTCCAGCTTGCCACGTATCCTCGGAAAATGGTCGAAGAACTCGATTGCCTCAGCAACGGTCATGTCCAGGACATCGGCGATGTTCTTGCCCTTGAACCGTATCTCCAGCGCCTCCCGATTGTACCGCTTTCCCTTACACACCTCGCAGGGAACCGTGATATCCGGGAGGAACTGCATCTCGATCTCAACGTAACCTTCGCCCTGGCACGCCTCGCAGCGGCCGCCCTTAACGTTGAAAGAGAACCTCCCCGGAGAGTAGCCGCGCATCTTCGCCTCCGGGGCCAGCGCGAACACCTCCCGGACCGGCGTGAATGTGCCCGTGTACGTGGCTGGATTGCTCCTGGGCGTCCTGCCTATGGGAGATTGGTCGATACTGATCACCTTGTCGACGTGCTCGATCCCTTCGATGCTGTCGCACAGCCCGGGCCGGTCCTTCGCACGATACAGCAGTTGCGCCAGTTTCTTGTACAGGACTTCGTTTACCAGGGTGCTCTTCCCTGAGCCGGAAACGCCGGTGACACACACAAGCGTCCCCAGGGGTATGCGCACTTCGATGTTCTTCAGGTTGTTCTCCCTGGCCCCCAGCACGGTGATCGCCTTCCCGTTGCCCTCCCTGCGCCTTCCTGGCACAGGTATGGCGCGGAAACCCCCGAGATATTGGCCGGTCATCGACTCGCGGCAGGCTATCACTTCATCTATCGTGCCGGCGGCCACCACCGAGCCGCCATGTTCGCCCGCACCAGGGCCCATATCGATAATATAGTCGGCAGCGCGCATCATCGCCTCATCGTGCTCGACTACCAGAACAGTATTCCCCAGGTCGCGCAGGTGCTTGAGCGTGCCGATGAGCCGGTAATCATCTGCGGGATGCAGGCCGACCGTGGGCTCATCGCAAATGTACAGTACACCCATAAGGCCGCTCCCGATCTGTGTCGCCAGCCGGATCCGCTGCGCTTCTCCCCCGCTAAGAGTTGCTGCCCCTCGGTCCAGGCTCAGGTAGTCCAATCCTACGTCGACCAGGAACCGCAGCCTGGAACGTATCTCCTTGATCACCTGTTCCGCAATGACCATCTGGCGCTGTGTCAGTACTGCATTGCCACCCCCACCGCCCACCAGTCTCACCACCCAGTCCAACGCCTCCACCACAGGCATAGAGGACACATCGATGATGTTCTTGCTGTCTATCGTTACCGATAACGCCTCGGGATTGAGCCGCTTGCCCTGGCATACCGGGCAAGGGTGGGACGACATGTACCTCTCAATCTCTGAGCGAATGAAGTCCGACTCAGTCTCGCGATATCGCCGCTCCAGGTGCGGGACCACCCCTTCATAGCGTGTCCAGTGCTCCCGGTGCAGCCCTTGCCGGTTCCTGTATCGCACACCGATAGGAGCGGCGTCCCCGTACAGGACCATGTGGAGTTGCTCCTTTGCCAGGCGGTGTACCGGTGAGTCAAAGGGAATCGAATGCGCTCGCGCTACGGACTCAAGCAAGCTGTAATACCAGGTGCTCATGGCCCCCGACCGGGCCCACGGCTGCACCGCGCCCTCCGAAAGGCTCAAGCTCCTATTCGGTATGACCAGGTCTGGGTCTATTTCAAGCTTCCGGCCTAGCCCGGAGCATGCCGGGCACGCTCCGTGCGGGCTGTTGAAGCTGAACGTCCTCGGGGCGATCTCGCCCAGGCTCACGTTACAGTGTGGACAGGCGAAGTGTTCCGAGAACAGGGATTCCTCGCCGTCAACAACCGACACCAGAACTACGCCAGTCCCCAGCTTCAGGGCCGTCTCCACGGAGTCGGCCAGGCGGCTAGCATTCTCCTCCTGTCCTACCACGAGCCGGTCGACAACCGCCTCGATAGTGTGACGCCTGTTCTTGTCCAGGTCGAAATCGTCGGACAGGTCGTGGATGGCGCCATCAACACGCACCCTGACGAAACCGGCCTTGCGCAGGTCCTCGAAAACAGCCAGGTGCTCACCCTTCCGGTCTTTCACCAGGGGCGCCAGGACCATGATGCGGCTGTCCTTTGGTATGGCTTGGACCGCATCGACGATCTGTTGCACTGTCTGGCGCACTATCTCACGTCCGCACTTGGGACAATGGGGCTGACCGACCCGGGCGAAAAGCAGCCGGAGGTAATCGAATATCTCGGTGATCGTCCCCACAGTGGACCTCGGGTTGTGAGAGACGCCCTTCTGATCGATGGATATCGCCGGACTGAGCCCTTCGATGTAGTCGACTTCAGGCTTTTCCATTCGCCCCAGGAACTGGCGCGCGTACGAAGAAAGCGATTCCATATACCGCCGCTGGCCTTCTGCGTAAATGGTGTCGAACGCCAGCGAGCTCTTCCCCGAACCCGAGACCCCGGTGATCACCACCAGCTTGTCGCGTGGGATGGTGACATCTATGTTCTTGAGGTTGTGCTCTCTCGCGCCGCGCACAACAATGGAAGATTGAGACATCTGCTGCTCTGACCGTTCCGCCCTGGGCGTATCCAAAACCAATCCAGGATTGTATCACGCGCCTGCGCCGTGCTCCAAAACCAATTCACAAGCTTGCCACAAAGTGTTACAATGGCGATAAACTGGGCAGTATGGGTTGCACACTCGCTGCACACCGTTTCCCTACGCAGGAGGCCTGGAAACATGAAAAGGTTGGCTGTCAAGTCCCTCCCCCTTCTTCTCATCCTGGTGATGGCGGCGTTGCTCACGGTCGGGTGCGGCTCACCACAGCCTTCTACTACGCAGCCTCCGCAAACCATAACTCAATCGCCGACTTCCAGCGTCGCCACCACCCAAACGGCGACACAGAGCACTGCTCCCAAGCCGGTACAGACCACCACTCAACCCCGGACTTCCAGTACAACTGCCACCCAAACAACAACGGGGACCACGGCGCCTTCTACAACGTCGCAGACCCTAACAGCGGCATCCCGCCCGGTTGTTGCCGTGGTCAAGGTAAAGGCCGGGACCGCCGAGTACCGTTCCGCCACTTCTGCTGCCTTTGTCGCCGCACCAAACGGGACCGGAATCTCGGTGGGCGACCGCGTCCGCTCTGGGGCAGGAGCCGAGGTGGCGGTCGAGTTCCAGGACGGCAGCTCACTGGTGCTGCTCCAGAATACCGAGATTGAAATCCAGAACTACTCCGATACTCGCGAGGGCGGCAAGGTGGTGACCCGCGTGGCGCGGGTAGCAACCATAACCGGCGGCATCAGCGGAGATGTTCGCGACGACCTGATATACCCTCCCTCAGTGTTCGAGATCGTGTCGGCCGGCGAGGTGTACACCATCAAAGGAACGCTGAGCAAATAGGTGGCGCGAACGATGGGTTCATTTACAACATGCAGCAGGGGGTGTGAGACCATGAAAGCGACACTCGTCACCGGACTAGTACGGCGCAAGCTGCTCTGGCGGGCGCTCGCGCCGCTGGTCGCAGCCGCGACCCTCCTTGCCACCTCGACGGTGGCGTCGGCGGACGGAGGCCGCACTCAATTCATCCTGATCACCGCCGGCTCCGGCGGGGAACAGGAAGGCGGCAAAGCGGGCGGATCCAGCCTCGCCGTGCTTGATGGCGGGGGTTCGGTATCGGTGGCTGCTTTCCGCGCCACCGGCGAAGCCTCAACCGGCGCATCCACCGGGCTCCTCTTATATGATGTGCCTCCCGGCAAAACCCTGGACGTGCCTGCGGGCGACACAGGGCTGGGCGGAAAAGCGTTCGACTTCACCAAGGCCGATGCTCCTGCTCCTCCAACTTCCCCCGCCGCCGGGCCGGCGGCTGCCGGACCTGCCCAGCCCGGACCTGGCGCTGGGCAACCGGACAGCGGCGGAACGCCTCTGGCCGGGGCTAGCGGAATCGTCAAGGCTGGTCAGTTGCTCAATCGAGACGCTGAGGCGCGCAGTGCCGTTGTGCAGGCAGGCCAGTCCGGGAAGGACGCACACACCGCGCTGAACGCCGGCCTGGGAACTGCCCTCCAGCGTGTAGGGACGAGTCCCGATGCCTTGAAGGATGTTTTCGGGAACCGCGCCATCGATGTGGCGAGCCAATTCATCCTTCCTCAGATACCTGGTCAACCGGGTCAACCG
>JACPRR010000149.1 GCA_016189825.1 Chloroflexota bacterium | reverse complement strand
TCGCCGTTGTGGAACTTGACACCCTTGCGGATGACGTAGGTCCAGGATAGGCCATCAGGGGATACATCCCATTTTTCGACCAGCCGGCCGATCAGTTGGCCCTTGCTGTCAACAGTGAACAGGAAGTCGAACATCGGAGCCAGCAGCGTGGCGATAGCCCCGGTCGGCGCCGGCACCGGGTCGAGCACCTGGCCGCCAAAGGTAGCCGTGGCCATCCGCAACTCGCCGTAAGGTCCGGTCGGGACAGCCTTCGTCGTTGTCGAAGCGGCGCTGCTGGCAGAGGCCGGAGGGACAGTAGATGTCCCCCCTTTGCAGCCGGCCAGGACCGTTGCGGCTATCAGACCTAGTGCCGTGAGCATTCGGATTACCGTTGGATTTCCCATTCGCTTCCTCCACAGTAGAGACTTCGTATGCAAGGACAAGAGGGTGGGGCTTAGCAACGCACGCAACGATAGACTATTCTGCGCCGCCCGTCAAGGCCCGGCGATGCCCCCGCGGGCAACCTTGTCACCGGCGGTTGAGTAGCGTACACTCTACGGGCGTGGCGCGGACGGCGCACTCCTCGAGACATCTCCGGCGAGTCAAACTAAGATTGGAGGGTGAGCAGATGGTGACAGGTGGTTATGCGTATGATGCCAGGTTCCTCAGGATTGACCTCAGCAGCGGCGAGATCTCCGAACAGGGCGTTGCTCCGGAGACATTGAGAAAGTACGTCGGGGGGTCCGGCATCGGAGCGAGAACCCTTTACGATGAGGTGCCACCGGGCGTGGAGTGGTCGCACCCGGGAAACAGGCTGGTGCTCGCCAGCGGCCCGCTGGGTGGGACGAAGGTTGCCGGCTCGGGCACCTTTTCTGTGGTGACTAAGGGGTGCCTCACCAACGGTGGAACCACAACACAGGCGAACGGTTACCTGGGCGCCTACCTCAGGTTCAACGGGTTCATGGGCCTGGTGTTCCAGGGCGCGAGCGACCACTGGGTCTACCTGCACATCAAGGACGGCAGGGCGGAGATCCGCGATGCCAGGCATCTTCTTGGCAAGGACACATGGGAAACCGAGGAGGCCATCAAGAAAGAGTTGGGCTACACGGAAAGGCAACTGAGCGTCTTTTCCGTCGGCCCCGCCGGTGAGAACCTGGTGAAGTTCGCTGGCATCATCGGAGATAGAGGACATGCCGCGGCACACAATGGGAGCGGCGCAGTTATGGGTTCGAAGAAGCTCAAGGCCATTGCGGTTTCGCGGAGCAACGGCAGCGTCCCCGTGTATGACAGAGAGAAGGTTTCCCTGCTGGCCAGGCAGATCCATGAGTCCCGAATCGGCAACCCTTCAGGGCGAGCATCGTACGACATGGGGACCAGCATGGGTTTTCCCAACGCGCTGAGGACCGGTTATCTTCCCGTGAAGAACATGAAGACGAACCTGTTTCCTGCGTATGAGCCCTTCATGGGGGTAAACTATCGAAAGTCTTTTGCCTGCAAGCCTGCCCCCTGCTGGGCCTGCTCTTCGCACCACCTGCATATCATGACGGTCCCCTCGGGACCCTACGCCGGCTACGTGGGTGAAGAACCCGAATACGAGGCATGGGCCGCGTGGGGTCCTCTTATCGGAAATACTGATGTTGCAGCCGCCTTTGTTTTGAGCAACGAGGTTGACCGTCTGGGCATGGATACCAACGAGGCTGGCTGGCTTCTTTCCTTCGTTATTGACTGCTACGAAAGGGGCATCCTTACCCGGAAGGACACGGACGGACTGGAGATGACCTGGGGGAACGCCGAGGCTGCACGTGCCATGCTGCGGAAGGTTGCGGCGAGGGACGGCATTGGCAACGTCCTGGCCGAGGGCGTGAAGCGCGCCGCGGAACAGATTGGAGGAGGAGCCCTTGACAGAGCGGTATTCATCCAGAAAGGTCATGCACCGCGCGGGCATGACCACCGGGCCCGATGGCACGAAATCCTGGACTATGCAACTTCCGGCGCCGGCACCGTCGAAACCGGAGGCATATTGGGGATACCGCCCGAATTCGGCCTGCAACCCTACACCGACCCGTTTTCGCCGGACCAGGTAGCCTATATCGTGGCGAAGTTCAAACCCAAGCGCCAGTTCATCGATTGCCTTGGTACCTGCAATATGACCCTGGGGAGCAATTTTGGTCTGCTGCTGGACATTGTGAATGCGGCCACAGGTTGGGACATGACGCTGGAGGAGGCGATAGCAGTCGCCAACAGGAACGTGAATCTGCTGAGGGCGTTCAACATAAGGCACGGTATCGGGACTGAAGTGGAGGCCCCCTCCGCACTGTACAGTTCGGTGCCTGTGGACGGACCCGCAAAGGGGAAGGACATCAAGCCACACTGGGACCATATGTTGGACGCGTACTACGGGCATATGGGTTGGGACAGGAAGTCAGGCAGGCCTATGCCGGAGACGCTCAGGAGCCTGGGGCTTGATTCCGTGGTCGGCGACCTGTGGAAGTGATCGGGGGCTATCTCAGCCGCGGGTTCAACGAGTCGTTCAGCGCATCGCCCAGCAGGTTGAAGGAGAAGATGATTGCCGCGACGACGAGCACTGGGAAAACGAGCAGGTAGGGGTCGGAGCGAAGGACCCCGATGTTTCCGTTGTCGAAGATCATTACGCCAAGGCTGGGCACCGGCGGTTGTACGCCCAGCCCCAGCCAGCTCAGCATTACCTCCGCGCCGGCGATAGCGCCCATGCCAACCGAAACCATCACGATGACCGGCGGCAGCACGTTGGGAAAAATGTGACGGAAGATGATCCTGAAGTGGGAAGCCCCCAGCGCCCTTGCCGCAAGTATGTACTGGCTCTGTTTCAGGGAGAGGACCTGCCCGCGCACGACACGGGCCACGCCTACCCAACTGACCGTAGCCAGCGCGCCGAATACCACCAGGTAGTCGACAAGCCCGGACCTTAATATGCCGGCTATGCCGGAGAGCTGCTCGAACCGCAACACCCATTCCGCAACCCGGGGTTTGAGCGTGGCAGCTATGAGTATCACCAGCAATATGTCCGGGAAAGCCAGGAATATCTCTCCAACACGCATTACCAGACTGTCAGCGAAGCGCCCGAAGTAGCCCGATATCAACCCCAGCGTGATCCCGAGCAGCAGTCCGCCTGAGGCCATGGCGGCAACGGTTACGATAACCGTGGTGCGAATGCCGAAGAGTATGCGCGAGAACATGTCCCGGCCCACCCTGTCAGTCCCCAGGGGATGCTCCCAACTCGGGGCCTGGAGTGTGTTGCCGATGTCCTGCTCATCGTAGCCAAATGGCGCCAGCAGCGGGGCAAATATGCCTGCGCCGTAAAGCAGCACGATGACGACCAGGCAGGCTACGCCTTTCTTGCTGTGCACGAAGCGCCGCCAGGCGAAGACCCACAGGCTGCGCCCCTGAGCTCTTGAAGCTGCTTTCACGGCATTAATACAGACGCCCTTGAATCTGTGGCATGGCGCACAGGCAGGGACGCCTGTGCCGCCCATAGGGATGCAACATCACTTTGTTCGTTTGTATATGTACTCCTTCTTCAGTCGTAGCGGATACGCGGGTCGAGAAACCGGTAGCCTATGTCGACGATCAGGTTCGCCAGGACGTATGCGGCGGCTATCATCAGGGTAAGCGCCATA
>JACPRR010000139.1 GCA_016189825.1 Chloroflexota bacterium | reverse complement strand
TATCAGAGGAGCAGCTCAGGATCCATCACACCAAGCACCATCAAGGGTATGTCGACGGCGCGAACGCAGTCATCGAGAAGCTCAACAAGGCCCGTAAGGACGGGGTCGACCTGGACATGAAGGCGACGCTGAAGGAACTCTCGTTCCATCTCGGCGGTCACCGGCTACATGCGATGTTCTGGCAGAACATGGCTCCTCCGGCAAAGGGAGGTGGCGGCAGGCCGAGCGGCAGGCTGGAGAAGTGCATCAACAATGAATGGGGAGGGTTCGACCGCTTCAAGAAAGAGTTCACGCAGGCTGCGACCAGCGTAGAAGGTTCGGGTTGGGCGGTGCTCACCTACTGCGCCGATAGCAACCGGCCTGGCATCCTTCAGGTCGAAAAACACAATGTGAACTTCCCCACGGGGTATCCGCTGCTCATGTGCCTCGATGTCTGGGAGCATGCCTACTACCTCGACTACAAGAACTTGAGGGCCAAGTTTGTCGAGGCATTCTGGAGCATCGTCAACTGGGACGCGGTCAACAAGTGGTTCGAGGAAGCGCTCGGACGGTGAGGGCCGAACCCGCAATTGCGACGGCTTTACCCTGAGCCTGCCGAAGGGCTCGTGCCCAAGGCTTCAGCGGTGGGTGAAATCCTCGGATCGTGCTGGGAGAGACCCTGCACCCTAATTTTCCTGGTGCTTAGTTGCAAGAATTGCCGTTACGAAGGAGAGATTCCTCGACAGGCTCGGAATGACATGTTTGTCACCCTGAGCCCTTCGGTAGAACTCAGGGTAAACTACGTCGAAGGGTCTCTCCCGTAAGTTACGCGAACTTTTGCAGCTAGTATTAGCACCTGCTCGTACTATTTCGCGTGTTGGTAGGCGAGTTGGAATCTCCCCCTTTTCTAAAGGGGGACTAAGGGGGATTAGCAGATCATCTTGTCGGCAAACGTAAGGTTTCATAATCCCTATCTCCTTCTTTAGAAGGATGAGAGGCTCGTCATCGCGCTGCCCATCAGCGAGAGTGGACCATTACGCTGACTCCTGCATCTGAATCGGGGTGCGCCTATGAAAGCAGGAAGGATGAGTCCGGGCGGTCTGCTGCAATCTGTGGCTGTTGCCGTTCTGGTAGCCGCCCTGGCATCGTGCGCCAGGCCGCCAACCACAACCTCGCCCCCGACCCCGACACTGGCGCCGACGCCTACGGCGACGCCGACCTTATCGCCCCCGTCACCTTCGCCGCTTCCGGCGCCGGCAACACCTACTCCTACGCCCACTGCTTCGCCCATGCCTACACCTGTGCCAACGCCTAAACCGACGCCAACTCCAATACCCACGCCTAAACCGACGCCAACTCCAACACCTACACCCACACTCACACCTAAACCGACGCCTACACCTACACCTACGCCTACTCCAACACCTACGCCAACGCTGACCCCGACACCCACACCAACCGGGAGGGCGGTGACGTTGAGCCTGTCGGCGCAATACTTCGCTTTCGACCGGTCGACGTTGACTGTGCCGGCAGGGGCCAGCGTTACCATCAACTTTTCCCAGGGGGATGACGGCGTCTATCACAACTTTGCGGTCTATGAGACGCTGCCGGGCGGACAGACCAGGCCCGTGTTCGTCGGGGCCACTATCCTCGGGCCTTCCTCGGCGGTGTACAGCTTCACAGCCCCTGCGGCGGGCGGCGACTACTTCTTCGAATGCGACGTGCATCCCCTCCAGATGACCGGGAAACTGGTTGTCACACCGTGAACGGCATCGAGCACAGCGGAGCAAGCGTGCCACCGATGAGGAAGCATCTTGCCATCGTGCTGCCAGTGGCCGCCGTCCTGTCCTTCGGGCTCGCCTACCTGTTTGCCCGCATCGATCTCATACCGCACCCGGCAAGTGCCGAGCGACAATCGATCGATACCATGCTCCGGGTATTGTTCGCGGTGGCCGGAGCCATATTCGGCATGATCGTCACCGTGTTCGGGTACACCCTCGCCTTCTTCCGTCGCCGGGCCGGGGACGATAGCGATAGCCTGCCTCTCCACGGGTTCCTGCCCGCTGAGATCGCCTGGACTGCTATTCCTCTGGTTATCGTCGTGGTCATCAGCGCCTATGGCGGTATGGTGTTGAACAAGATGTCGCGGCCTGCAGCGCTGCCCCAGACTGAACTGGAGGTGGATGTGCAGACCTTTCGCTTTGGCTGGCAGTTCTCTTACCCGCAGTACGGCGGCGTCGCTTCGTCCCAACTGGGCCTGCCAGTCGATCGCCGGGTCGTATTCAGCTTCGAGTCCAGGGACGTAGTCCATGGCTTCTGGGTCAAGGAGTGGGGACCGAAACAGGATGCCGTCCCGGGCATGGTGACAGAACTCCGTATCACTCCACAGGAGATAGGCAGGTACCAGGTGCAATGCTCGCAGTTGTGCGGCTTCGGTCACACGTACATGATCGCGCCGGCGTCGGTGATGGCGGCCGCGGACTTCGAGACCTGGGTCAAATCCCAAAAGAAGCCATAGGGTGCTTGGCTGCGCAACCAGGCGTAGTCATCGCTCGGAAACGCACAGGCAGGGACGCCCCGTATCGAGTACGGGGCAGGCTCTGTGCCACCGGATACGGTTGACTCTGAAGAAGTATTGCTCGGACTATTGCAGCCAGGTAAGAGTGATGGGGATCGGGTCACGATGACGTTGAGAAAAGTGCTGGCGCTTGACGCAGTACGCGGCGCCCTGTTCGGCCTCGGGGGCGTTGGCGTCGCCATAGGGAGTGCCGTGCTGGTGCGGCGCGCCGCCGGCCTGGGGCCGTGGAACGAGGGCCCGGTGTGGACGATCGCCATTCTCGCTGGCGTGGTCACCTATCTGGCTGCGCTCGGCGTTTTCAACTACTGGGCGCGCTGGGCTGTTGGCCTGCCGGAGAGGAAAGAAAGGCCGCCGCTGCGCTCCTGGGCCCGCTATTTCAACGTCGATACCAATCACAAGGTCATCGCCGTGCAATACCTGGTCAGCGCCCTGGTCTTCCTGCCGTTCGGCGTAGCGTTGCAGTTGGTGGGGCGCCTGGAAATGACCAAGCTGTTGCCCAACATCGTCGGCTTGAACGCATACGAGTCGGTGGTCGGCGATCACGGCATCATCATGCTGTTCCTGGTGGTATTGCCCGCACTATCGGGGCTGATGAACTACATGGTCCCCATTCTCATTGGCTCGCGCGATGTGGCCTTCCCCCGGCTTAACGCTTTCACCTACTGGCTGATACCTCCCGCGGGACTGCTGACCGCGTTCAGCCTTGCCGCCGGCGGGTTCGACACCGGCTGGACTGTTTACCCGCCGTTGAGCGCGTCGCACCAGCCCCTGGGGATGGACCTCGTGTTGCTCGGGGTATTCATGATTGGCCTCTCTTCGATCCTGGGGGCAGTCAACTTCATCACCACCATTCTCAAGATGCGGGCCCCGGGTATGACTCTGTTCCGCATGCCTGTGTTCGTCTGGTCTTCGCTGGCTACGGTGGGCCTATCCCTGGTCTTTACCCAGTTCGTCGCCATGGCCTTCTTGATGGTCCTGCTGGAGCGCCAGCTTGGTATGGCTTTCTTCAGGCCAGACATGGGAGGCAACGTCCTCCTCTACCAGCACCTGTTCTGGTTCTACTCTCATCCGGCGGTGTACATTTTTGTCCTCCCCGGACTGGGCATTATCAGTGACATCCTTCCTGTCTTCGCCCGCAAGCCACTTTTCGGCTACCGGGCGGTGGCGCTGTCCAGTCCGGGCATCGCCATCGGCGGCGTGTTCGTGTGGGGGCACCACATGTTTGCCGCCGGCATCGAGGCGTTCACCAGGGTCCCGTTCATGGTTGCCACGCTGCTGGTGGCAGTGCCTACCGGGGTCAAGATGTTCGCCTGGACCGCTACCCTGTGGCTGGGGAAGCTGAGGATGAATACTCCCTTCCTGTTCGTCCTTTCGGCCATTATCATGTTCCTCATCGGGGGCCTGACAGGGGTTCCGCTAGGCGTTGTGCCCGTGGACCTGTATCTGCATGATACCTACTATGTCGTCGGCCACTTTCACGCTATGCTGTTCGGCGGCTTCCTGTTTCCTTTCATGGCGGCGGTCTACTACTGGTTTCCCAAGGCGACCGGACGCATGCTCGACGAGAACCTGGGCCGCTGGCAGTGGGCCTTGATGACAATCGGCGCCGCCCTGATCTTCATTCCCATGCTTGGCCTGGGCATACTGGGCATGCGCCGCCGGG
>JACPRR010000143.1 GCA_016189825.1 Chloroflexota bacterium | reverse complement strand
ATGCCAGGCAACAATAGCTATTTCGTTTGTATTAGTATCTTCCCCTTCTCCTTTCTTTCCGCCTTCCCGTACCGTTCCCCCACCACTGCTGCATACTCCATCACGCTGCCTCTTGTCACGTCTCCCTCCGTGGGTAACATTATTTATGAGGCAACGATACCACCTTCGGTAACAAACATTATGAGTCAATGCGGAAGATGGAGCGTTGTACGGCGCCCGAATCCATATTGAATTATCCTGCCTGTGATGTTAGCATACATAACACTGCGCGACACATGGGGTGGTCGGTTGAAGTTCAGCTATGTAGCATACACCACGGCCGGGGCGAAAGTCGCCGGCACGTTGGAAGCCGATTCAGAGTCGGCTGCGGAGCAGCTCCTGTGGAAGGCTGATTACAGCGTTGTCAGCCTGAAGAAGCCGCTGATCCTCCCCAGCCGCTACGAAGTGTTGCCATCTGTCTTCAGGGTAAAGACGCATGACATAGTTTCGCTGTCGCGGCAACTGGCCACGCTCCTGTCATCGGGCCTGCCGGTAAACACAGCTATCCGCATTCTCATGGAGCGCCGCGGCAACCCCCTTTTGCGCCGGACGCTGGCACAGGTGCTCCAGGACCTGGAGGCGGGCATGTCGTTTTCTGAGGCCTGCGCCAGGTTCCCCAGCGTGTTCCCCAACATCTTCGTGCGCCTCATCCGCGTGGGGGAGGAGACGGGCAAGCTTGAGCCGTTGCTGCTGCGGACGGCGACGTACCTGGAGAAGCAGGGAGTGCTGGCAGGCCGCATCCGCAAGGCCCTGATATACCCCACTTTCGTGGTCATCGGCGGCATAGTGGCCATTTACATATTGCTGACGTGGTCGATACCGGCGCTGTCGGTCCTGTTCAAGGAATACAGCACCGAGCTGCCCGTCACCACGCGGGTGGTCATCGCCATGGGCAACTTCACCAGCGCGCACGGGACACAGCTCCTCGCCTTGCTCGTTGCCCTGGGGGTGGCCGGATTCATGTACTCCCGTACCGCGTCCGGAAGGAGACGCAAGGACAGGCTGATGTTGAAGATGCCCGTGCTCAGGTCCATCGTGGGTGGCGAGGCGGTTTCCCGGCTCGGCTATACTCTGTCCACCCTGCTGTCTTCAGGCCTCGGCTTCAACGAAACGATGGAGCTGGCGGCGTCAACTACGGACAACCAGGTGCTGAAGGATGCGCTGACCGCCACCAAGTCTGACGTAATGACCGGACAACGGCTTTCCCAGGCGATGGCGAAGCAGAATATCTTCCCCAACCTGGTATCGCAGATGGTGAGCATCGGCGAGGAGACCGGCAGACTAGAGGCGAACCTCAACCTCATTGGGGAGTTTTATGAGAAGGAGACGGAGCGGGCGGTGAACACCCTCACCACCATTATCGAACCGGCGGCCATACTCGGCGTGGGGGGCTTCGTGGGCTTTATCGCCGCAGTCATGATGAGCACCATATACGGTATAATCAGGCATATTGGCTAGGAGGGCGATCTGCCCGCAACCACAGGACGACCACATTGGGAATAGGGCGAAAATCCGCAGCGGCTGCCAACGTAGCGCCAGCTTACCAGCGCGTCCCCAACATCAACCTTCTGCGCCCCAGGTCGGCGAAGAAGCAGCTTACCTCTATCGGTCGCTACTCGCTGCTGCTGGCGCTCCTCAGCGGGCTGGGCCTGGTATTCATGCTTTACCAGCAGACAGCGGCATCCGGGGAAAAAATGCTGCTGTCGGCGCAGCTATCGGGCATGCGCTCCCAGATTGACTCGGCAAAAGCGCAAAAGGGCGAGGCCGTCAGGCTCCAAACGGAAATAGAGCGCCTGGAGCTGGGCACGAAGGACTATCAGAAGCTCGCCTCCTTTAATGGGTGGTCCGGCTTTCTCGCGGAGGTGCAGCAAAAGTCATCGTCTGCCGGCGTGGCCCTGACGGCGATGAAACAGAAGGCCGGGGGCATCGTCGTTTCCGGTTGGTCCCCATCGCCAAAGGAGGCGCTGGCGTTCCACGAGTCTGTTGCACAGGCAGCAGGTGTGGCGCAGTGCGCCTTGAGTTCGCTGTCGAAGTCGCCCGGAGAGGCCCGGTTTTCCTTCACCCTGGATGTTAGTTTCAAGGGACAGGGCGGGCGATGAAGATCGGCTTGAACACCAGCGCCACCAGGGCGGACAAGGTCTTTGCCGTACTGGGCCTGTTTCTCCTCCTCGGGCTTGCATTCGCCTACTCGGGCCAGAAGAGGACCGGCGTCGAGGTGGCGGCGCTGAGAAGGCAGGTCGAGTCGGCCACGCGCGAGCTACGGGATGCGCAGGGGGCGGGAAGTGTCGAAGCCGCCCGCAAGCGGCTGAACGACCTGCGGGTGGCTGCCCTTGCTTTCCCCACCTCATCTCAGGCTGAGGAAGTGGCAGGGTCCCTGTGGACCTGGGCGCAGGACAGCGTGGTGAACCTGGAGCAGATGGGGTACACGGTGACCAATACGCAGCTCGGCGATTGGTCGTACCCGGCGCATAATTTCCCGCTTTCAGGAAAGGGGGCGCCTGATAAGGTTGCCGGGTTCCTGCGCCTCCTGGAGGCGGCGCCACAGCGGACGACAGGCATCTCCCAACTACTGATAACCCCCGGCCAGGGCAGCGTATGGCAATTCTCCCTGACGTTCACCGTCTGGTCGCAGGCGACCAAGATAGAAAAGAAAGCGGGGAGCTGAACGGTGCTGTCGTTGAGCTTTGAGGGAAATACGCTGCGGCTGCTCGAATCCGAGGGCAGGAAGGTGGTGCGCTGGCACAGCGCGCTCTTCAACACGGCGCTGGTGCGCAGGGGCTCGGTGAACGACCCCGCCGGGCTGGCCAAGGTATTGGCCAAGGCGGTGGAGAGTGGGGGATTCAAAGGGCGCGACGTCTACACGGCTCTAGAAGGGACTAACACTCTCTCCCGGGTCCTTTCATTGCCGCGCGGGGCCTCAGTGCAGGTCCCTGATTTCATCGCTCGTGAGGCGCGCCGCCTCTGGTCGGTCAACCAGGAGGAATCGCTGCTCTACTGGCAACCGGTCGCCGGGACAAAAGCCCAGTTCTTTGTTTTGTCCGTGCCCAGGGAGCCGCTGCATGCGCTGGAGGAGACGGTCCGCCTGGCCGGGCTCAGGCCGGTGGGCGCGGACATCCGGCCTTTGTGCCTGGCTCGCGCGCTCAACCAGGGCAGGGCGGTAGCCGTGTGCGTCGAGGGCAAAATCATCGTGATTGTTGTCCTCGTGGACCACTTCCCTGTACTGATGCAGACTCACCTGCTGGGT
>JACPRR010000141.1 GCA_016189825.1 Chloroflexota bacterium | reverse complement strand
CTTGTTGGGTGAAAGTGAAAAAGCTGATGTCGAAGCCTCTGGCATGGCCAGCATCGGCAAGCAGCTTCTTCGCCCCGTCGGCATCGTAGCGGTTGATCCTGGCAGCCTGTTCTACCCAATAGGCAGTGTCAATATCGCGGCTGACTTGTGAGGTGTTGTTCACCATTGCCGGGATCGCGTTCCCGTAGAAGAAAGTCTTGATGATCTCGTCTCTGTTGATAGCCATCGAGAGCGCCTGACGCACCCTGATGTCCGCGATGGGCATGCCTGCGGCCTCAGGAAGATAGGCGCCGTACAGGGCGACCATCGAAGACTGATAGTCCAAAGTAAACGGGCGGAAGCCTGCTGCTGTGAGGCCGCGGGCCGCTTCCGTGCTGGCCTCCGACACATCGATCATCCCCGTCTTGAGCATGGCCACGCGGGTGCCCTCCTCCGGCACCAGCAGCAAGTTCAGGTTCTTGAAGGCGGGGACCTGTTTCCAATGGTCCAGGTTGGCCTCATACCGGATCGAGTCTCCGCCAACGCGCCTTACGAACTTCCAGGGGCCGCTGCCAATTGGATTGGCCTGGAAGTAATCGACGCCATTCTTCTCAACGTAGGCTTTGGGCACCACCTGTCCTCGACTTGGCGCAATCACTGTCAGGTATGCGGGAAGGTCGAGCGTGGCGCCCTTAGTCTTGACACGGACGGTGCCTTTGTCTACCACGTCCGCGCCCGTGACGCTTTGCGACACCTCTGTGGCTATGGAGCCCGTCCCGGTGTTCTGCTCCATGGTGAACTTGACATCGTCTGCGGTGAGATCCGCGCCATTGTGGAACTTGATCCCGGGATGGATGTAGAAAGTCCAGGACATCGCATCGGGAGCCATCTCCCATTTGTCCAGCACGCCGGGCGCGAGCCCGGCGCCGCTGACATCTATGTTCACCATGAAATCAAACATCGGCGCCAGGTTGGTCACCAGTACGCCCTGCTCAGTTCTGGGCGGGTAGAACTTCTCACTGCCAAAAGTCCCCAGGGCGATGTTGAGGTCTCCGTAGGGTCCTGCCGGGGCGACAGCTTTGGGTGTGGTTGTCGTGGTCACCGCGGAGGTTGTCGACGTCGAAGGGGGGACTTGTTTGTTGCATCCCGAGATCGCCAGGATGGAAACCACCGCCCCCACAGCCAGTACCTTGATTCCAAACGCCTGCCTCATGCCAGATCACCTCCCAGGAAAATACCGTCGCGCATTCAAACACGAAACCAATGAGTTGTCAACAGTATCTCAGCCTCATTCCATGCAGGGTCATGCGCCCACGGTCTGTGCCTCCGCGATTTCCAGGATGCGGTCTACGCGGAAGGTGCGTTCCTCCCCGCGCTCCGCACAGAAGGCGCGCACCCCGAGGTAGGTCTGGCCCTGGTACTCCATCTCGCCAATCACAGTGGGCCTGATCACCCTTCGGGACTTCTCGTCGTTCGGCTTGAGATACGTGATCTGCAAAGATGACTTCTTCTCTATGGCGCGTCTGATGGTTTCAACCCTGGCGTCAAGCGGGCAGGACTCCTCAGCCATCCGGTACTGGTACCTGGTGAGAAACTTGACCACGTTGTAGTCCATCAGGATATGCTGCTTGAGCAAGGGCCGGGCCAGGACCATGCCCTCAAGAGAAGTACAACGGCTCAACGCCACGTAGGCCTGCCCGTGCGCGAAGGTACCGCGCCCGAAGTCTATGACCACCTTTTCGAATGTCTTCCCTTGCGCCTTGTGTATGGTCACCGCCCAGGCGAGCATGAGCGGGTACTGGGTGAACTTGCCTACGGCCTCGGACTGCAACTGGCCGTCTTCGACGAAGTAGTTGTATATCTTCCAGGTGTAGGGCAGGACTTCCACCCGTTCACCCTCAGCCAGATCGACGACTATGGCCTGGCGGCCCCGGGCCTCCTCATCGATACTGGCAATCTCCCCAATCGTGCCGTTGACCCAACGGCCCTCGGCGTCGTTGTTGAGCATCATCACCTGCGCACCAGGCTTGACCTGTAGCTCGACCGCCGTGGGCAGGTACTCGCGGCCGAAGTCACCGGCAATGTCAGCCTTGAACAGGCAGGCCCGGCTCCTGAGTTCGGCCAGCCGCCTGCTGTTGACCTGCTCGGCGAGGTCATTGGTGGTCGTCAAATGGACGTACAACTCCCCGCGTGGCGGCTCGAAGCCCGGCACATGGCGCCGGTTAAGCAACGCCAATCCCTGGTCGTCAATCGTCCGGTTTCGAATTGAGTTGAGGAGGCTGATGAACTGCTCATCCCGCTGGCGATACACCTTTTCCAGCTCGACAAACTCCATATGAAAGGAGCCGAACACCCTGGCGCCGAAGAAATATGGAGTCTGGTACAGCGATTGGAAGACAGCCCTCTCCGGACTGGCGACCACCGGGGGCAATTGATAGAGGTCACCGATAAAGACCATCTGCACCCCGCCAAAGGGAGTTCTGGCGGTGGGCCCGTTCAGCCGCATGAACTTGTCCACGCAATCCAGGAGGTCGGCACGGACCATGGATATCTCATCGATGACGATGGCATCCAATTTCTTGTAGATGTCTTCCTCGCCCCCGTGGGGCCGCACCCTTTTGACCCTCTCGAGAGTGACGTTGGGCCTGAATCCGAAGAAAGAGTGAATTGTCTGCCCGCCGACATTCAGCGCGGCAACCCCCGTGGGGGCGAGGACCACTACCTTTTTCCGCGTGGTCTGGCGGAAATGGCTAAGCAGTGTAGACT
>JACPRR010000132.1 GCA_016189825.1 Chloroflexota bacterium | reverse complement strand
TTGTTACAGAGGTGGCATATGTCCTGTCTTCCCCTCGCGCGCCCTACCGCCTCAGCCATGAGGAAATCCGCGCTCGTTTGTTGCCGATCATTGCGCTCCGGGGACTCAAGCTGCCACACAAACGCATTTATCAGCGAGCTCTGGAAGTCTGGGCGGCTCACCCATTCCTTGATTTCGAAGACGCCCTGGCCACGGCGCACATGGAGGAACAAGGGATTCGCGAGATATTGAGCTATGACACGGACTTCGACCGCATCTCGGGTGTGGCGCGGGTCGAACCATAGCCCATCCACAACGCAGCAGCCGCTACAGATCCAGGAAGATCTCTCCTTCGCAGTTGACCTGAACGGGGTAGGTCTTGAGCGGCCCGCAGCAATCCGCCAGGGGCTCGCCGGTCGCCAGGTCGAAGGCGTGGCCGTGGAGCGGGCAGATAACTCTGCCTGCCCCGGCGACGCCCTCGAACAAAGGACCCCTATTGTGCGGGCACTCCGCCTGGGTGGCGAAGATACGGCCGTCCCTGGTGCGAAAGACTGCGACCGACAGGCTGCCAACCAGGAACCGCCGCCCCTCGCCCACCGGGACCTGGCCCATGCAACCAAGTTTGAATCGCCTTTGAACAGCCGAAGCTGTGTCGTTCATTGATCAATCCTCCTTACGAGCAAGCCGCGGCGATGGCGGCGACGAACTGGCCGGGATGCACCGGCTCTTCACCTTCATGCCACGGGTCACGATATCCCTCAGCCGCCGCTTGAACGGCCGCATCGAGACCGGCGCACAGGCCATCGACATCGTCCACCAGGACACGGCGGAGCGTCTGGATGCCCGTTCGCTCCACGAAGTCGTAGGTGCGCTCTCCGTAGTTCGCGCGATCCCGGTAGTACTGCAAGAAACGGCCGATAACGACCAACACCTTTTCGCTGGGGCCAGCGATACACAGGATGTCACCCTTGCGGACGCGCGACCCAGCGCCGCCACCGATATAGACCTCCCACTTTCCATCCCCGATCGCGATGGCGCCCATGTCCTTCGTGGTCGCCTCGGCACAGTTGCGCGGGCACCCGGAGACAGCCATCTTGATCTTGTGGGGCGCCTCGATGCCCTGGAACCGCTTCTCGATCATGATCCCCAGGGCGCCGCTGTCACCAAGGCCGTGCCGGCAGAACCCTGCGCCCACGCAGGTCTTGCAAGTCCGGACGGCCTTAGTGTAGGCATGGCCCGATGGCATCCCGAGGTCGCGCCAGACCCCGGGCAACTGCTCCTTGGGAATGCCAAGGAGGGCGATACGCTGCCCCCCGGTCAACTTGATAGCGGGGACGTGATATTTCTCCGCGACATCGGCAATGCGGCGAAGCTCGGCGGCGGACGCGAAGCCCCCATACATGCGTGGCACTACGCTGAACGTACCGTCCTCCTGGATGTTAGCGTGGACCCGGTCATTGATGAACCGCGCATCGCGTTCGTCATTGTAGCCGTGGCCCCACACGGTACTGAGCAGTGAGGCCAGGGCTGGCTTGCTGCCCGGGTCCTCCATCCCCCCACCGAGCGCCTCAAACACAGCCGAAACGGAACGGAGGCCATGCTGCTCGACAGCCTTCACCAGCTCGGGTTTGGTCAACGGCAACCCGGGCACGTAGTAGGAGGACGCTCTGTCTTCGGCAACGACGCCATCCGAGGTGAGGTCTACAATCGCCTGGACCAGTGGCTTGCATGAGCCGCAGCCGGTGCCCGCGCGAGTCCGCTCGCCAACGGCCCTCAGCGAGCGATGGCCGGCCCTTACTGCCGCCACGATATCGTCCTTGGTCACGCCGTTGCACTGGCACACGTGGGTAGCGCCCGGCATTCCCGCCACATCCGCCGAGGCGGCGTCCCTTGCCGGCGGGAACAACAGCTCCGACCGTCCTGCCGGGACCGCCTCCTCGTTGTCGAAAGACTGGAGAACCCGCCGGGCCGCCACGGCATCGCCGAGAAGGATGGCGCCGACCAGGCGCCCGTCCCGCACGATGAGCTTCTTGTAGATGCCACTCGAGGGCTCAACATACGTCACCACCTCGTCATCGACGCCGGGATCCTTCTCGCCCATGACCGCAACTTCGATGCCCATCACCTTGAGCCTGGTCGCCTCGCGCGAGCCTTTGTAGACCGCTTTTGGGTCACGGCCGGTGAGCCGGTCGGCCAGGACCCGCGCCTGTTCCCATGCCGGCGCCACTAAGCCATAGAGCCTTCCCCTGTGCTGGGCGCACTCGCCAATGGCGTACACATGCTCATCGTTGCGACACGAGAGGTCTCCGTTGACCACGATGCCGCGTTGGACGGTGAGCCCGGCCTGTTTCGCGAGGTCCACGTTAGGACGCGTGCCGGCGGCAACGACTGCCATATCACAGGCGAGCTTTGTCCCATCCTTGAAGGCCAGTCCAGTAACGCACGCCTCGCCGAGCATGGCCGAGGTCCCCTTTTCCAGGTGGACGCGCGCGCCCATGCGCTCCATGGCCTGTTTCACTATACCGGCCGCGTGGCCGTCCAGTTGTGTCTCCATCAGGTGCGGACCCAGGTGAACGATATCTACTTCGAGGCCTCTCTTGAGAAGACCATGGGCCGCCTCCAGGCCGAGTAGGCCGCCGCCGATGACCGCGGCTCTTCGCGCATGCGCGGCATACCTCACGATGTCCTGGCAATCGGCCAGGGTGCGGAAGAAGAACACTCCCTCCCTTAAAGCGCCGGTCTCTCCGTTGAGGCCCTGGATCGGCGGCGCCGCAGGCAGGCTGCCCGTGGCGATGACCAGCACATCGTAGCGGGCGGTAACCCCGCCCGGGGCGTATACCTGCCTCTCCGGACGGTCGACCCAGCCCGCCCTGACCCCGGCATGCAGGATGACCCCGTGCTCCTGGTACCAGGTTGGAGGACGGAAGAAGATGTCGTTCAATTCCTCGGCGCCCGCCAGGAGACCGGACAGGAAGACGCGGTTGTAGCCGCCGCAGGGTTCCTCTCCGAAGACCTCGATGTCGAAGAGGTCGTTTCCGCCCCGCACGAGCACCTCCTCGACGAGCCGCGACCCGGCCATCCCGTTGCCAATGATGACCAACCGTTGCTTTGACACTATGTGCCCCTCGCTCCTTGCGTCATCGTTTCTTCCCTATGCCGCGTGCGAGGGCAGCGGAATAGTGGCAATGAGTCTATCCCGGGGCCGTTAACTCTGAATTACCGGGGCGTTGCGTGGACGTTAGCGGGAGATGACGCCAGTGTAACGAGCGAGGTCAAACCGCGGAATGCCGGGGTAAAGGCTGATAATCGGAGACAAGAATATTGTCTCCTGCCCGGCTAATCGTTGGCCTGGTGCCTGCTTGGGCAGAAAGGCCAAATCATTGTCCCAAAGGCTCACAGGCAGGGACGCCTGTGCCACCCACAGCGATGCAACATCACCTAATACAAACGCAGGAAATAATAGTGAATAATCCACTGCATCACCCTTGTCATTCTGAGGGAGCAGGGGTGGGGCAGATGGG
>JACPRR010000137.1 GCA_016189825.1 Chloroflexota bacterium | reverse complement strand
GCTCTGCGCCGGGCCATGTACTGGTCGAACACGGCAACGGCGAATGCCAGAGTAACGATGGTTGACAGCAGGGGCAAGATAGTATTCATATCTCCTCCACCCGGTAGTCGAATGCCGCCATATTATGGACTTGGCATCCGCGCTGTCAAGGCCAAGACCGTTCTTTCACTCCGTGCTGACCTCGGGTGTATAATGCTGGGCTCCGCGCCCAAGGAAAAACCCTGGAGGGCGCCGGACACAGGGAGCTACCAGATGGCCATGTCGAACAACAAGTACAAGATCGCAAGGACATTGCGTTGCAGAAATACCAACGTGCCCGGGACGCTGGGCAAGCTGGCATCGACTATCGGCAACCTCGGCGCTGATATCGGCAATGTGACCACCGTGCACGTCGGCTACCACTATACTGTGAGGGACATCGAGGTTTTCCTGGACAGCGCGGAACACCTTGCACTGTTGGAAAAAGCGGTGGCGGCCGTCCCCGAGGTTACCCTCCTCGAGGTGCGCGACGAAGTGCTCGATTTGCACCGGAACGGCAAGATCAAGATGGTCAATACGGTGCCCATTCTGTCGACGGACACCCTCCGCAAGGTCTACACCCCGGGTGTCGCCGAGGTCTGCGAGTTGATCGCAAGGGAACCGTCCTACAAGGACACCTACACCGGAATCCCCTACTCGATCGCCATCGTGACCGACGGCACGGCAATACTCGGGCTAGGAAACATCGGCCCGGTGGCGGGCATGCCTGTCATGGAGGGCAAGTCAGCGCTGCTCCAGCAACTCGTTGGCCTGAGCGGAGTCCCAGTATTGCTCGATACCACCGACGTCGATGAAATCGTTGAGACCGTCAAGCACATTGCCCTTACTTTTGGGGGAATCCATCTCGAGGACATTGCTTCTCCTCGATGTTTCGAGATAGAGCCCAGGTTGCAGCAGGAATTGAACATACCTGTCATGCACGATGACCAGCGGGCGACAGCGGTGGTAACGCTGGCCGCGCTGATCAACGCATGCAAGGCGACAGGGGTTGACCTTTCTACCGCCAGAGTGGGCGTGATCGGCGTGGGAGCGGCCGGTCTGACCATCGCCGAGTTCATCAAGGACTTCACCGGCAATGCGGTGCTGGGCGCCGCCAGGACCGAATCCAGCATCAGAAGACATGTCGAGCGCGGGGGAATCGGCTCGACCATTGAAGAGGTCATGCGGAAGGCTAACATCGTGATCGCTACTAGCGGCGTGCGCGGCCTGATAAAGCCGGAGATGGTGCAAAAAGGACAAATCATCTTCGCGCTCACCAATCCGTATCCCGAGATAGACCCGGCCGCGGCTCGTAAGGCAGGCGCAGTGCTCGCCGGGGATGGCAGGACCATAAACAACCTGCTCGCCTACCCCGGCCTGTGGCGGGGGACTCTGGATTCGTTGTCATCCCGAATCACCTATGAGATGTATCGCGACGCGGCCCTCGCCATAGCCGCCTCCGCGGTCGGCGAGGAGCTGGTCCCTAACCCGCTTCATTGTAACGTGCACCTGGCGGTCGCCCACGCAGTCGCGAAAGCGGCGATGGCCTGCGGCGTTGCCAGGAGGACGCTGGGCGCGGGGTATTTCGAAACCACTGATGTCAAAGCTGACTGGGCGCGCTCCATGTAGCTGGAGACTCAATATGGCCCGCGCTAGACGGCTGGCAGGCTGGTGGCAGGGTTCATGCTAAGGCTGTTCCGGTGACATACGATTTCGACACAGTCATAGATCGCCGCGGAACCGGCTCGGTGAAATGGGACCTCGTCGACGCCCGCTTCGGGACAGACGGCGCGTTGCCGATGTGGGTAGCCGACATGGACTTCCGCTCGCCGGCGCCGGTCGTCGAGGCGTTGAAGAAGACCGCGGAGCACGGCTTTTTCGGCTACGCCACGATGCTTCCCGCTTATTATGAAGCTGTCATCGCCTGGATGAAAAAGAGGCACGGCTGGTCCGTACAGCGCGACTGGATATGCTTCTCACCGGGGGTTGTCCCGGCACTCAACCTGATAGTCAAGGCTTTCACCGAGCCCGGCGACCAGGTTATCGTGCAATCGCCTGTATACCATCCATTCTTCGCATTAATAGAACGGAACGGCCGCCGCGTGCTGGACAATCCGCTACAGCTTAGCAATGGGCGGTACCAGATGGACCTGTCCGACCTCGAAAGCAAATTGACCGCCCGCGCCCGCATAATGTTGCTTTGCAGCCCGCACAATCCGGTGGGCAGGGTCTGGAGCGAACAGGAACTCAAGGACCTCGCCGATCTTTGCCTCCGGCACGGCTTATTGGTTATTGCCGATGAAATACACCATGACCTGGTGTATCCGGGTCACGCGCACACAGTGTTCCCGACGGTCAGGGAAGGCCTGGAAAGGTGCACCATCGTATGTACCGCGGCGTCGAAGACCTTCAACTTGCCGGGGTTGCATACGTCCAACGTAATCATCCCTGAACACAGGCTCAGAGAGCGTTTCGGCGAAGCCGCAATGCGCGACAAGCTCGGTTCGCCTAACCCGTTCGGCACGGCCGCTACCGAGGCCGCCTACCGGCACGGAGAACAATGGCTTGAGGAGGTCCTTTGCTATCTCAGCGGGAACCTCGATTTCGTCAACCGGGCGGCGGCGCGGGTCCCTGGCCTCAAGGTTATCCAGCCCGAGGGCACTTACCTGGTGTGGCTCGACCTCCGGCAGACCGGCATACCCAGGGGCCGGCTCGCTGACTTCCTGTGCACCGAGGCTAAGGTTGCGGTCGAGGCGGGCAGACACTTCGGGGCCAAAGAAGACGGCTTTGTGCGCATGAACATCGCCTGTCCACGTGCCACGCTGGCCGAGGCCTGGCTACGCATTGAGAGGGCCGTAGCCAGACCAGCGTCCTCCTCCTGAGCAGGGCACAGGCGCAAGGGGCCCCGGGCCTTCAAGTTCGTCTATTATCGTGTTATACTTTGCCCCTGGAGGTGTGACAATGGCTATAGCTTCTCATGATATCGTCACCGCGACCACGTATTACGACTCCCCGAGCAAGGCGAATACTGCCATGACATTGTCCCTGGCAAAGAAGCGCTCCGTAGAGCTCGGCATAAAGACTGTTGTCGTCGCCACGACCAGCGGCGACACCGCCGTCAAGGCGGCTGAGGCATTCCCTGGCTACAGGGTAATCGGCGTCTCGCATGCGCACGGCTTCAAGGAGCCCAACGTCCAGGAGATGACCGCGGCGAACAAAGCCGCGTTCGAAGCCAAAGGCGGCATCGTGCTCACCACCGGTCACGCCTTCGCCGGCATCGGACGTGCCATCAGGAAGAGGCTCAACACCTACGAGGCCGAGGAAATCGTGTCCCACACGCTGAAGATGGTCATGGGACAGGGGATCAAAGTCGTGTGCGAGATCGCCCTCATGGCCGCTGACGCCGGCCTGGTGAGAACGGATGAGGAGGTCATCGCGATCGCCGGCACCGGCCACGGCGCCGACACCGCTGTCGTGATCAAGCCTGCCAATTCCAGTGACTTCTTCGACCTGCGCGTCAAAGAGATCATCTGCAAGGTGAGAGGATAGTCACAAAGTTAATATCGCGTCTTCTGGGCTGCGGGCTCGCGAAGACAGCGAGAGTAAAGACACTGAGTATTTGCTATGCCTTACCCAGTAGGCGATTCCACAGCGATCAGCCACGTATCGCCGTCTGCCTCAGCCAGTCGCACGCCCCGTCCCCTGGCTAGCGCCATGAACTTCAGCGACAAACGTGTTGGGGGATTCTTCAATTTCAACCGTACCTGCATGATTCCACTGTCTCGAAGGCTGTCTTGGACTACCCTAAGCAGCTCATCTAGAAAGGAGGGGGTGATCCCAAGGGTTTGGGAGAAGTCGAGTGCCACTTGGTCGGCTTTTCTTGCCAGCGAGGCAGCAATGGCAGGACCTAAACGCTGAGCCGCCTCACGGGTCACCAAGGCACGGGTTCCAAGCAATCCATAGACATTGATGACTTCCGACATTGCCCGCTTCCTATGTGGGGATGGATGCATATGCGAGGGTACCCGGAAACAAGACCGTTCGCCACGCCCTTGATAGCAAGTCTTCCTCGATGGCAAGGGCACCAATCCCGGAGGTTATGATAAGCTGGCGTCCCGGCTTCCTCATATCCTCGGAAACTCCGAACAGGCCAATTCCCCTGGTTGGGTCACCAGTTCCGCTGACCCGCTCACGCGTTGCCAGCTCGATGGCATCCCAATCGTAGAACACTCGATCCCGAAGCGCCGGATTTCGCTCCAGCGAGCGCCGGATACCAATTCCACCATCCGCGACGACACAAATGAAACGATTCCCTTTTTCGAACTGATAGAACTGGATAAAGCCGAAGGCCCCGATGGTCGAGCTAGCATGCTGGACAGCATTCAGGGCCAGCTCTGCGAAGACCTCTATGACCAGCGAGCGCAGATTCGCGGCGCCCAAGTCTCTGCCCATGAGGTTATCTAAGGCCTTGTTCGCCAAGTCTTCCACTTCGCTCTGTGAATTAAACCTGGATACAGGTAGGACCAGCTTAGTATCCGGCTTTCGAGGAACGCCACGATCATCGACCACTACTTCCCCTTGCTTGAGAATGTCGAATACTCCAAGCGACTCGAGGTAGGTGCACACGCCGAAGTTGGTAGGAACAAGAACCTGCGACTGAGTGCCCCGACTCTTTGCGAGCAGGGGATAGACAACGCACCATAGCACGGCGGCAGGGAAGACGAACTCGCAACCCCGAAGATCCACCACGACTTGCTCTTCATGCCATAGTGGATTTCTCGGGTCCCGCGATGCAACAAGGTTAGACAGACTACCCACGTGCTTGAAGACTTTTGGCGCCTTAATGGTCAAATTGCCCAACGGGCCTCTCCCTCCAGTTACCTACTATCATCGAACTCACGAGCATGCGTGCCATGCAATCTTTCAACTACGCACCGGAACCCGTCTTCAGGGTAGCCCCACGGCTTCAGAAAGTCAATTGGCCTGTTGGCATTCACCATTTGTCCATCCGGGATCAGATTGCATTACAGGATAAGCATCGCATCGCCGAAGGAGTAGAAGCGGTACTTCTCAGCGATCGCCTCGTGGTATGCCCTTAACACGCAATCCCGCCCGGCAAAAGCCGATACCAACATGAGGAG
>JACPRR010000138.1 GCA_016189825.1 Chloroflexota bacterium | reverse complement strand
TCAAGAAACCTCGCCACGCCACCGTTGGGGTCTATCGGCTCCAACAGCTCGATCTCACCGCCGTGGGCCAGCGGGAGCAGCGCAGCCCGTACCCCTTGTTCGGGGAGTGTCTCCACCTTGCTCGCCTTGAGTCCGAAATTGGTCTGGTACATCTTGAGCGCCTCGTCCAGGTTACGCACCACCACGGCCACATGGTTCATCCCCGTTATCATCGATATGTCCTTCCCGGTATTGTCTGGCCAGGGCTACCCGCGCAACAGAAGCCGGGCGATGGTCATCCGTTGCATCTCGGACGTGCCCTCGTAGATTTCCGTTATCTTGGCGTCCCGGAAGTACCTCTCTACCGGGTAGTCCTTGATGTACCCGTAGCCGCCGTGAACCTGGACAGCGCGGTTAGTCACCCACGCCGCGGTCTCCGAGGCGTAGAGTTTCGCCATCGCGGACTGCTTCACGAACGGTCTTCCGTGGTCCTTCAGGGAGGCTGCCTGGTAGGTGAGCAGGCGGGCCGCCTCGATCCGGGTCGCCATATCGGCAAGCATCCACTGGATTGCCTGGAAGCTTGAAATGGCCTGCCCGAACTGCTGGCGGTCTTTCGAGAACTGAAGCGCCGCCTCGAAAGCGCCCTGGGCGATGCCCACCGCCTGGGCTGCGACCCCGGTGCGGCTGGAATCGATTGTCTCGATGGCCACGTTAAAGCCCTTGCCTTCGTCGCTGAGACGGTTGCCGGCCGACACGCGGCAGTTCTCGAAGATTAGCTCAGAGGTGGAGGAGCAACGGATCCCGAGCTTGTGCTCTTTCTTGCCGACCGAGAAGCCCGGTGTCGCGCTGTCCAGTACCAGAGCGATGATGCCACGATGCCGAAGCGACCGGTCAAGGGTGACGAACACGGTGATAACATCGGCCTCCCCACCGTTGGTGATGAAAACCTTGCTGCCGTTGAGTACATAGAAACTCCCTTCTTTCGCTGCTGAAGTCTGAAGCGCGGTGGCATCACTCCCCGCGCCGGGTTCGGTGAGCGCAAAGCACCCTATTCTTCCTCCCTGGAACAGGGCCGGCAGGTACTTGTTCTTGATGTCCTCAGTACCAAACTTGTATATCGGATACGCGCACAGCGAGATGGTGCCGACATAGACCGTTCCTACCCCGGCCTCAACACGGCAAAGCTCCTCAGTTAGTATGGCCTGTTGCACCGAGTCGCCGCCGCTTCCCCCGTACTTCTCGGGATAGGAAACGCCGAGCAGTCCGAGCTCGCCCATCTTTTTGATGGCGTCGCCGGGGAAAGTTGCGTCCTCATCACGCTGCGCCGCGCCGGGCGCCAGCTCCCTGGTGGCAAAGTCGCGCACCATGGACTGGAACATCTTCTGTTCTTCAGACAGTTCGAAGTCCATTTAGCCCCCTTTCCCTCCGCCTTGCGGCCAGTTCCTACACAACCAGGTACTCCTTCTGGACACCGAAGACCGACCGGAGCACGTCGCATATCTCGCCCAGCGAAGCATATGACTCGACGCAGTCCAGTATTGCCGGCATGGTGTTCTCCGTCCCGGCGGCGGCCTTCTTCAGGCCCCCCAGGGCGGCCTTGACCCGCCCCTGGTCCCTCGCCTTCTTCACCTCAGCCAAACGGGCTAGTTGTCCCCTGGCCTGCTCGGGGTCCACGCGCAGGATACCGGCTATCGGAGGATAGTGGGACACGAACCTGTTCATGCCCACGATTATCCGCTTCTCCGCCTCGACCTCCTTCTGATACCGGTACGATGACTCCTGGATTTCGCGTTGCTGGAATCCCATTTCGATTGCGGCGGCGGCGCCACCCAGCGCGTCGATCTTCTCGATGTACTTCCATGCTTCCTTTTCTAACGAGTCGGTGAGATGCTCGACAAAGTAGGAGCCGCCCAGCGGGTCTACCGTGTCGGCGGCGCCGCTCTCGTAGCCGATCACCTGCTGCGTGCGCAGCGCCACCGTGACCGCGGCCTCTGTGGGGGGAGCATAGGCTTCATCGTAGGAGTTCGTGTGCAAAGATTGGGTGCCGCCGAGGACCGCCGAGAGCGCTTGGGTGGTCACCCGCACCACGTTGTTCATCGGCTGTTGCGCCGTAAGGGTACACCCGGCCGTCTGTGTGTGGAACCGGAGCATGCATGAACGCGGGTCCCTGGCGCCAAACCGCTCCTTCATTATCCTGTCCCACATCCGCCGCGCCGCCCTGAACTTGGCGATTTCCTCGAAGAAATTGTTGTGTGCGTTGAAGAAGAATGATAGGCGTCCGGCGAAGGCGTCGACGTCGAGACCTGAGTCTATCGCCGCCTGCACGTAGGCGATTCCATCGGCGAGCGTGAAGGCAACTTCCTGGACCGCTGTGGAGCCGGCCTCCCTGATGTGGTAACCGGAGATGCTGATCGTGTTCCATCGTGGTACCGCGTCCTTGCAGTACTTGAAAACATCGGTGATCATGCGGATCGATGGGCGCGGAGGGAAGATGTGGGTGCCCCGGGCCATGTACTCCTTCAGCACATCATTCTGAACGGTGCCTTCCAGCCTGGCTGGGTCGATGCCCTGCTTCCTTGCCAGCGCGATGTACATGGCGAGGAGCACTGGAGCGGTGGAGTTGATGGTCATGGAGGTCGAGACCTTGTCCAGGGGGATACCCTGGAACAGGACCTCCATGTCCCGCAGCGTCGATACCGGCACCCCTACCTTGCCGATCTCGCCCTGCGCCTGCGGATGGTCGGAATCGTAGCCGATCTGGGTAGGTAGATCGAAAGCGACGCTCAGTCCGGTCTGCCCCTGCTCCAGCAGGTAATGGT
>JACPRR010000133.1 GCA_016189825.1 Chloroflexota bacterium | reverse complement strand
TTCTCCGCCACGATATCAGCGGTAGCGACCAGCCTCTTGGCCAGTTCTACACCCCTGGCATGTTTCAAGTTGAGAAGCATGCCCAACTTGTTCTGGTTGTACCGCGCAAACGTGATGTTCCGGTCGGGGTCTCTTTTCGCGTCTACGGAGTTATCTCCTCGCCGCGAAAAATCCATGGCATCGTAGTTCTCCACCTTGATTACTTCCGCGCCGAAGTCAGCTAGATATCCTGTCGCCAGCGGGACTATCGCGCCCTGGCCGAAATCGATTACCCTGATGCCGCTCAGGACCATATTCGCGTTCTCGCCTGCTGAGTTCAAATCACTCCTCCTTCCTTGAGGAGGACCATCTCCCTGGAATTGAGCTTCAATTCCCCGGCATAAACCTCCTTGTTGTGCTCCCCAATGAATGGCGCACGCCTCCAGTACTGCCACGACATCTCGCTCGACTTGAAAGGTGATCCCTGGTAGGTGATCGCCTCGCCCAGCTCAGGATGGTCCACCTTCACGAAGTAGCCTCTTTCCTTCAAGTGCCGGTCCTCTACCACGTCGCGCACGTCGTGCAGCTTAGTGACCTGTATTTTCCTCCGCTGCGCCTGGAACATCAGCTCTTCCCGAGTGTGCTTGCGAGCGAACGCCTGAAAGAGGCCATCTATGTGGTCTTTCTGCTCCGTGGTCACCGGCGCCCCTTCGTTGAAAACCTTGTCATATTTCGGGTCGAAGAGGTCCCCTGCCATTCCTTCGCTCGCCAGCCAGTCCCTCAGCGCCTTCCGTCCGGTGGAGATAGTCGTGCCACTGACCACGTACCCGTCCTTGCATTCGAATATGGCCAGGTGGGAGGCATTTCCCGGTACAACGGTCCCCATCTTCCCACGGTGCGCGATGATGTGGCGCACCTTGTAGATATATGGATGGGGCAGAATCTGCGTCTCCATACTCTCGCGGACCGAGACGTCGATGTGCTGTCCCTCACCAGTCCGTTGCCTGTACCAGTGGGCCATCATCGTTCCCGCGGCAGCGTGGAGCCCGGTCTGCACGTAGGCTATCGGCGTGGTGATCTCCACGGGCGCACGGTCTTCATCGCCGCACAGGTACATGTAACCGCTGGCCGCGGAGCAGACGAGATTCGATCCCTTGAATTGGCTGTACGGGCCCGTGGCCCCAAAGGGGGTAATCGACGTATGGACAATCCGGGGGTTAACTGAACTCAGATCGGAGTAGCCGAGTCCCAGCGATTCAAGGTATCCCGGCCTGAAGGTTTCCACGACAAAATCGGCCGTTTTCACCAGTCTCATGAACAGTTCCTGGCCGGTCTTGCACTCGATGTTGAGGGTGATGCTCCTCTTGTTCAGGTTGTAGGTATACCAGTGCAGGCTCCGCTCGGGATGGACCTGATCGCGATAGAAAGGTCCGATGCGTCGCGCCGGGTCGCCGCCGGGCCGCTCCACCTTGATGACGTCGGCCCCCAGCGCCCCCAGCATCTTGGTGCAGAAGACCCCGCTCTCATCGGCAAGGTCCAAAACCCTGTACGGCGCCAGGGGGGATTGCTCTCTTGCAGGCTTATTCACGCGAGCACCCTCGATTTCCATTGACTTGGTGTCTACCAGACCGTGCTAACACTTGTCCGGGCAACCCTTCATTCTATCTGTTTCAGAGGTTGCCAGCAAATGCGTTTCGCACCCGAGAATCGGGTTGACAGCACGGCCTCGGAAATGATAAGTGTTCACCGGGCAAAGTGACCTTTCCCCATCACAGGAGACAAAACGGTGCGAGTGATAATATTCGGCGCGGGAGGGATTGGCGGTGCGGTCGGCGGCCATCTGGCACGTGTGGGACATGATGTCGTCCTCATCGCACGCCCAGGCCATGTCAAAGCGATCAACGACAACGGACTTCGGCTGGTCACGCCGGGGCAGACTTATGTGCTGCATGTGCCTGCGGTCGAAGGACCCGAGAAGATCAGCTTCGGACCTGACGACGTGGTCTTTCTCTGCGCGAAGGGGCAGCACACAGAAGAGGCGATGCGGCAACTGCGTGCAGTGACCGCCGACGTGCCCGTATTCTGCTTCCAGAACGGCGTGCGGAACGAGGAGCTGGTGTCCCGGCAGTTTCCCAGGGCATACGGGGTGATGGTCCGCATTGCCGGAGTGTACCTCACCGACGGAGAGGTCACCTGCCGCCGCGACCCGCCGGGATGGCTTACCATGGGATGCTATCCCAGCGGGACCGACTCATTGCTCGAAACCGTAGCCGGGGGACTGCGCAGCGCAGGTTTCCTGGTAAAGGTCAGCCCGGATGTCATGCGCTACAAATGGGGCAAGCTCGTGATGGCGGTGTCCAACGCAGTCTACTCGCTGACAAACGCCAACCGGAGGGATGTTGACTTCATCATTCAAGCCACGCAAAAGGAGATGGAAGGCCTGCTGGCGAAGGCAGGTATAGCCTGGATTTCGGATGAAGACCAGGCGAAGGAATGGCCCGAGACCGTCATGCCACTCCGGGGCCAGTTGATCCTGAAGGTCAAGGACTCGACATGGCAAAGCCTCGCCAGGAGGCAGGGGACCGTGGAGTCAGACTTTCTGAACGGAGAGGTCGTCCGGTTGGCCCGCCGGTTGGGCACAAAGGCGCCCGTCAACAAAGGACTGGTCACCCTTTCCGAGGAGATGGCAAGGAAGCGCGAGCTCCCCGGAAAATACACCCCTGCCGAATTGGCCGCGCTATTGGGTATTAGCCGGGGAACATAGGTTTCTTACTGGGGCGCCCCCGGAGGCGCCGGATTCTTGTAGTCTTTGAGCACCGTGTTTGGCACCACCTCGCGCAGTTCTTCCACGGTCCACATGCCTCCCTGCTTGAAGATGGGGTTCGCCTCCTTGGGTTCCGTATACACCGCGATTTTTCCCCCGCGTATGGCGAATACCTGCCCGTTAATGTCTGACGCCAGGTCAGTGCACAGATAGACGAGAAATGGAGGAACTACCTCGGGGGCCGGCACTTTGTGCACTGCATCTTCAAACTGTTCCTTGCTTATCATTCCCGCCCGGTACCGTCTCTCCTGCCGCGCCACTGCGTCCTCGCTCATAGTCCACCGTGTGGCCGCGTGCGGCGCATAGGCGTTGCAGGTTATCCCGAACTGGCCGAGGTCCCTGGCGATGCACCTTGTGAAGCCAACGATCCCGGCCTTGGCGGCTCCATAGGTCGAGTTGGCATAGGAGCCCTTCCACGAGACCGAGGCCGCGCTCAGGATGCGCCCCCAACGTTGCTCCTTCCTGATGGCGGAGGCATGTCTGGTGCAATTGAACACGCCCTTAAGGCCCGTGTCCATGCAGCCATCCCAGCCCTCCTCGGCTGCCTCCCAAATGAGGCCGCTACCGTAAACAACGGCGTTGTTGACCAGGATGTCGAGCCTGCCGAAAGTATCGGTGGCCGTCCGCACCAGCTTTTCGGCATCGGTGAACCTGGACACGTCCCCGAAGAAAGGAACGGCCTGGCCTCCGGACTTGGAGATTTCCCCAGCGGTCGTCTCGGCGTCGCCGCCGCTGGTCCCCGGTCGCCGGGAGTTGGTCACCAACCTGGCGCCTTCCGCGGCCATGGCCCTGGCTATAGCCCGGCCGATCCCCTGGCCCGAGCCGGTAACTATTGCCACTTTCCCCTTCAGCCAGTCCATTGAATCCCCCCCTGTTTTTCGGTCGCCGGACCCCGGCGCTGGTATTTGCTCGCAGATACACGCGTACAGTTCACAAGCACCGTGGGCTGTCATTCTGAGCCGTCCCGGTTCTATCGGGACGAGTCGAAGAATCTCTGCCGCCGTAGCGGCAATGGTCCTACGAGAAGAGATTCCTCGCTGCGCTCGGAATGACAGGTTGCTCTGAGCCGACGTACAGGTAACCACGCAACCAAGTATTAGTTCTTGTTCGCGATGCACATGTCCAAGAACTCTTCGAGCTTCCGGTTCATCTCCGCGGCGCTCGCGTCGCTGGTGAAGAACTCCCGTCCCTCAAGATCGAGCGTCGGGATGCCAACCTCTTCTTTCACTCTTTGCGCAGTGATCCTCTTCAGGTTCTTCGTCGTCACGCAGCCGGGCTGCAGAAAATCCACGACGGCGTCGATCTTGAGTTCCTTGCACGCCTTGATCAGAGGGTCCACCCATTGGTCAGCGCCCCCGCCCCAGACGTTGGCGTTGGCGACGCGTTGCATGTCCTCCAGTGGCGTGAGCTTCCGGCCGTAGACGCTGTCGTCCCCATAGTCGTCACGGATCACGCCGTAGCTGACGGGACCGACCCCGTAGTGGAACCAGGGCAGGCTAACGCCCTTCCTCGTCAACATATCGAACGTCGCCCTGCCGAAGGGGCCGGTTGCCAGCCAGGCGATGCGCAGTCGCTCCTCGGGTACCCCCCCGATGCCTTTTTCAGCCCGCTCGAACAGCTCGTCGCGGTAGGCCTTGCAATATGCGAGCACCTTGGCGGGGTTGGGGTGGCGGCTGGGCTCCATGGTCAGCCGGAAAGCATCCTGCGGGGAGATCGGACAGGGCACCTTTTTCCTCAGCTCGTAAGTGTCCCTGCGGTAGTTGAGGGCTTGCTGGTCCATCTCGAGCAACTCTACCAGCTTTTCCTCACTGTACTTGATTCCAGGAATGCTCTTCTCCGCGAACTCGATCAGCTCGCCCATCTGCTCAGCAAGGTAAGCGATGTTCTCGTACCCGGTGCTATTCAGCTTGTCGACCTCGAAGAAGAGCGCTCCCAGGTACTTGGCCGCCGCCTGTGCGGCAAACCGCTCTGGCTCGCAAGGCACCCGCCTTGTGGTGACCAGCCTCGGTACCGGCACCTCACCGCTGAGGAACAGGCCCAACGCCGTCATCGTCCGGTCGCAGGTGTGCTCGGGGAACCCGAATCTGGTGACCGCGATGTCGAGGTACTTCTGAGGTTCCTTCACCCGGTCTCCCCAGGCGATAAAGCCCATGGGCTCGAATCCCAGGGGGCGCGCCAACTGGTGCGCGCCCAGTTCGAAGACGGCGAAAGGCTTCCCCGCCTTCCACGCTTCGAGCGTGTGCATGGCATGCTCCATCTCCAATTCATATCTGATCTTGTTGCTCTGCAAGAACTCGGGGCGCGGGTTCTCTTCAATATTCTTCAGCCGGCGGCACGATTTTTCGATCTGGTCCTGGAGAAACAACGGTACCCTCCCTTGGTGAACTGGATTTCGGACACGCCCACGATGCAAGCAACAGGCTGCCGGCCCGGTAAGCCTCGGCCGGCAGCCTGCCTGTTCCGTGGGTAGCTTCAGCCTTAATTATGCTTGACGAATCGAGTAATGTCCACCCGATCGACTTAATCGAGCCCCAACAGGCCAGGGACCATCTCGCCAAGCTCATCCACCGTCCACTTGCCCTCGGGCTTGCGCACAAATACGTTGGCCGATGACATCCGCAGGGGGTGGACATAGAGGCAGAAGTCTCCCGCAGCCGCATATATGTAGCGGCCGGTGATGTTCTGCGCTGCGTCTGTGCACAGATAGACCACCATTGGGGCCACGTAATCCCCACCCATCCTCGGCGGTACCGGCATCCCGTCATCCCTGGCATCGCGGCCCTTATGCTGGAATAGTTGGGTGACCGCGCTGGGCATTATGGCATTGACAGTGATGTTGTATGGTTTCAGTTCCTCGGACAGGAAAGAGGTAAACCCCATTATCCCCGCCTTGGAAGTGGCGTAGGCCAGGTTGCCGCCCCGGACGAAGGCGCCGCGGGAGGAGAAGTTGATTATCCTGCCGGACTTCTGCGCGACCATGTGCGGCATCGCCGCTTTGGCTACAGCGAAATGGCCTTTAAGATGGACGGCCAGGATCGAGTCCCAGTCCTTTTCCGTCATCTCTATGGCTGACTTGATGGCATAGTTCGCCGCGCAGTTGACCACGATGTCAATCCTGCCGAACTTGCTGATCGCGGTGCTGATGATGCTTTCGCCACCGGCCATCGAGCTCACGCTATCGTAGCTGGCCGCGGCCTCACCGCCGGCTTTCTTTATCTCCTGGACCTTGATATCAGCCGCGGAAGCACCATCGGCGTTGCGGCCGAGGTCGTTCACCACGACCTTAGCTCCCTCGGCTGCCAGCCCAGAAGATATCCCGCCGCCGATTCCACCGCCACCACCGGTCACAGCAGCTACCTTACCAGCAAGTTTTCCAGCCATCGTTTCTTACTCCTTCACGTAAATGCGCGTCCTTTTTGGAATCGGCCCATCATAGCAGGGGCGCTGTTTCCCAGTCAAAGCGCACAACCCGGCCCCACCCGCCCGGAGGAAACCACCGGGGGACCTCCAGCAGCATCGAATCGGCGTCAGGCGACGAAGCGGCAAAACACCTGGTTGCCAAGCAGGCGCCCGCGCTTCGTCAGGCGTAGCGCTTCACCTTGCCATTCCAGCAGCCCGATCCGCACCAAATCTTCGATCTGCGCATGATACACTGCCTCGATGTCCTTGCCAAAACGCTCGCGGAATTCGCTGGCGCGGACGCCTTCGGTCAGCCGCAGCCCCAACATCATGGTTTCAGCCATGGCCGTTTCCTCCGGCAGGTGCTCCAGCGAGGACAACGGCAACCCCACGTCCAGGAGATGCCTGGCCGCACGCCCCTTGCACACCTCACCTTCGGCCAGTTCCACCGGGTGGGGAACACTCCCGGATTCGTGATCCGTGGATTTCCACCCACGGCTGAAGCCGTGGGCATGGGAATCCTTGTTTATGCCCCAGGCTTCAGCCCGGGGTGACGGAGACGCCCCTTCTGCTTCTCTCACCCTGGATTTGGGGGCCCCATTGCGATTGCCATGACATCCACGGATTACGGCGGATTCGAGGACCTGGACGTATCGTTCCGGGTCCCTCGCATTGGAGAGCCGGTAGGCGCCAAGACGGCTGCAAGCGCCAGCGCCAGCGCCAAGATACGGCTGGTTGCGCCAATACCCTAGATTGTGC
>JACPRR010000128.1 GCA_016189825.1 Chloroflexota bacterium | reverse complement strand
CATTGCTGCCGGTGCGGTTCTATACCATAGCTCCAAATGCCGAAGAGGTCCGCAGCCTGCTGAGGACGCGCTATGGTGAGCTGAGGCAACTGTTGCGTGAGCTCGATGGCAAGGTTGAACTGGGGCTCAAGGCCATCTGGAAAGATATGAACGAGGTCTTCAGACAGGTAGCGGATACAGCGCCAGAAGATAGACGGCCGGGCGCAAGAGACAGCGCTGGCGTGCGGCAAGCCCTGGAGGAGAAGAGAGCGGAGCTGAGACAACTTCTCCTGGCAGCCCTGAAGCCTGTTGCGGTGGACTTCAGGTTGAACAAGACCTATGGCGATGACATGGTGGTAAATGCGGCCTTCCTGGTAGACCGGCGCAGGGAGAAGGAGTTCGATTCGCTCGTGGCGCAGGTAGGCGCCAGCCTCGCGAGGACCGTGGAACTCAAGTACGTCGGGCCGGTGCCGCCTTACAGCTTCGTCAACATAGTGATCAGAGGGGACTTAGGGCTCGCAGAGATGGGAGCGAAAGAGAGGTAACGATATGGGGACAGCAATTATGCAGAGCAACACCGCGACACTGGCGGACGTAATCGAACGCATACTCGACAAGGGATTGATAATCAACGCCGACATCACGGTCAGCATCGTAGGCGTAGAGCTACTGGGGATCAAGATCAGGGCGGCTGTCGCCTCCTTCGAAACGGCAGCCAGGTACGGCCTTGAGTTCCCGTCAGGGACAAAGCTTCCCCAAGGCATACCAGAGGACAAACCCCTGACCGTGAGCAACAACGGCCACCACAAGGTTGCTGCGCTCTCCGAGATATAGGCTCAACTTTTGTCGGGCGGTCGATCCAGGTTCACTGGATAATCCAGACCGGCAGGAGGGTATTATCATGACTCGAAAAAGCAAGGATGAGAAGGCTGGGAAGGGAACTGAGGACGAAGGAAGCTCCGACATATTGGGCGGCACGCTGAACATCCTGGGGCTGAAGCTAGACCTTGGCGAACTGCTATCCTCGTCCGAAGGCCTGGAGCAACAGTTGGGGGAACTGCGAGAGAAACTTAAGAAGGCCGGGGGCAAAGAGGCCTTGTCCGACGAGGAGTGGCGGGGCAAAGGGGTGAGCGTCGGCGGGTATATTCGCACTCGTGGAGTCCTCGGTGACCGCGAGTTTCATATTGGCACCGCAGGCGGAACGGAGAAAAAGACTGGTGAGCGACGCACTCCAGAACCTGAGGTTTTGGAGCCCCCGGTAGATGTCTTCGACGAGGCGAAGCAGGTCACAATCGTCGCTGATGTTCCGGGGGTCGGCCTGGAGGACCTCGACCTGAAGCTTGAAAACAACGTATTTTCTCTGGCCACGAAGCCGGGGACGCGGCGCTCCTTCAAAAAGGAGCTTCGCTTGGACGGTGAGCTTGAATCGGCTTCGATGAAGGCCACCTGCCGCAACGGGGTGCTGGAGGTGCGCATCTCACGGATCCAGGGCCTTGCCCGAGAGAAAAGATGAATATCGAAATAGCGGATGGCGACCTGAAGAGCGGTGTCCTGGGCCTGGTGGTGGCTCTGGTGGAGATAGTGAAAGAAGCCTTGCGGCTTCAGGCCTTGAAGCGCATGGAGAACGGCGCTCTCAGCGAGCAGGAGGTGGAGAGGCTGGGGAGCGCGCTTATGGACCTGGACACCGTAATCGACAGAATAAAGACGGAGATGGGAATCGCCGCATCAGTGAAGGCTGTGAGGGACGGCCTGGATAAGATAGTAGACCAGGCCATAGATGATATACTGAACCCTCGCCCGCTGGAGAAAGTTGGGCCGATGCAGCATCATGACTCAAAATGAACAAGGCCAAACGGAGTCCGTTGCCACAGGCGCCGATTGCTGCTACGTATACTGCGTGGTATCGCCATGTGCGGAAGCTGCCGGCCCCGCCTTCTCGGGGATCGAGGAGAGGCACGTCTTCGGCATCACGCATCGCGACCTCTGTGCCCTGGCGCATGAGTGTCCGCTGCAACCGTACCAGTCCAGTGACACTGCTACTGCATCTGCCTGGGTGCTGGCTCATCACCGTGTGGTTGAAGAGGCATGGCAGCGATATGGCTCTGTCCTGCCGCTCACTTTCAATACCATCGTCACTCCCTCCAGCACGGGCAACGCCCGCGAGAGGGTGGAATCGTGGCTCAAAGCGGAATATGATTCGCTGCACAAAAAGCTCCTCGGCCTTACGGGCAAGGCCGAATACGGCGTCCAGGTGTTCTGGGATACCGCGCTTGTCGCCAGGACGATTTCCGAACACGACAGCGAGATCGCCAGCTTGCAGCATGAGATAGCCGCGATGCCCCGCGGTACAGCCTATATGTACCGGCAGAAGCTGGGGACACTGGTGAAGAAAAGGCTTGAAACACAGGCGGAAAGCGAGTTCAAGGAACTCTACGAGAGGATATCTCGCTGCTCAACGAAAGTGCATACCGAGCGCATCAAGGATAGCGGGACGGGCAACCAGATGCTGATGAACCTCTCCTGCCTGGTGGACCCGGGCAAGGGTAATGATTTGAAGGCGGAGCTGGATACGATCGGACGCAAGGAAGGTTTTTCGGTGCGCATGGTCGGGCCGATGCCGCCTTATAGCTTCTGCTAGGCATACTTCAGCGAAAGGACCGAAACGCTGGAAGCTGTTTCAACACGCCACGCTACACTGGTGGATCTCCTGGACCGGGTGCTGGACCGCGGCCTGGTCATCAACACCGACATAATAATCACGTTGGCTGGAGTTCCCCTCGTGGCGCTGAGCATCAGGGCCGCCATCGCAAGCATAGACACCATGGAGAAAAGCGGCTTCATGATTGGCTGGGACCGCAGCATCAGGTCCGGCTCGACAGGCGACAGCACACAACAACAATAGGTTGGCTGGTCAAGAGCCTTGAGCAACGAGGGAAGATGGATAGAGCCATCGGCATAGACCTG
>JACPRR010000134.1 GCA_016189825.1 Chloroflexota bacterium | reverse complement strand
CTCTTCTACGGCAAGGCCCTGCCGCCCATGCCGCCGCGCATCCTCTTCGGACAGGATGACATCGATACCGACTACTGGGTGAAGCAGGTCCAGCAGAACCAACAATACGACCCGGCGAAGGCAAGGCAGTTGCTCGCGGCAGCCGGATATGCCAGCGGTTTCAGCGGCATCAAGCTCTACGTCACGCCCCTGCCCGGCATGGAGTACGTAGACAAGCTCGCCCAGATAGTCCAGTCGTACTGGAAGGCGATCGGCGTTAATGCCGAGGTCCTTCCCCTCGACCTGGCGAACCTTGTCGCCTGGCGGAGGGAGCCGGTCGATGGCTTTGTGGGGCATGCTACGTTCGGGGTGACGAACCTTTCGCCGGCCATTTCCAACTTCGAGTTCATATACGGGAGCAGGGGCGCCGCTCCTCTCACGGCGCGGAATACGGGCAAGGAGATCACCAGCTTCACTCCGGACATGGACAAGGCCATATATGGCGCGATAACGGAGATCGACCCGGCGAAGCGCAAGGCCCTGATCGCGCAGGCGATAAAGCTGGGCATGGATACGTATACCGTGACCACCTTCGGGCAGGTGCCGGCGATGATGGGCGTCGGCCCCAAGGTGAAGTTCGAGCTCAAGCAGCCTCTCGAGGTAGCGTACGCGCCACAATGGGCTGACATGGCGCTGCACAAGTAAGGGACTGAAGTTTCTGCGGGGTAAATGAAGAAAGCCCCCGGCGCCGCCGGGGGCTTTCTCGCTATTCAGCCAGGTAGAGGCCGGGGGAGAAGGCGCCCGTTTGCTGGAACTCCTTCACCCTGGCGTCGTTCTTCTCCGGCGGCAGGAACCACCACTGGTCGGGTATCACCTTCGGTATGCCGGGTTCGTACACCGGCAGGATGATATCGGCCGCCCTGGCGATCCTGCGCATCTCGCCAATGTACTGCAACGGGGGCTGCGTATAGTTCTGGCACGGGTTGTAGGTATCTGCCAGGAAACCCAGAGGGAACCCGAAGCGCGGGTTGGCGGGGAACCAGTTTGCATACGTGGGACCGGAAGGGGTGATGGCAACTTTCCCCCGGGCCGTCTGGACGATCACTGTCTGCGTCGCCGGAGTGTGCCCCGGCGTCAGCAGCACGCTGAGGCCATCCCCGAGCTCGGTGTCGCCGTTAAGCGGCCGCAGGTTCTGGGGCTTTTTCCTGGCGGCGAGGTCGAGGATGACACGCCTGCTGTACAGGGCCATCTGCCAGCCAAAGGGCTTCAAGGCGTAGGCGAACTCGTTGCGCTGCACGATGATCTGGGCCCTGTTGAAGATATCGATGCACCAGGCGGCATCGAGGTGAAGATGGGTCAGGATGAGCATATCTATGTCGTCGATCTCCAGCCCCACGGTGGCGAGGGCGTTCCGCACGCCGTCAGCGCCGCCTCCGTCGGGGACCGGCTGGTCGGCGGCGCCCCATACCATGGGCCCCTCGATCGCTCCGGGACATCCCGCCTCGACCAGTATGTTCTTGCCGTTTTCCCCCTGGAGAAGGAATACCTGGATAGGGGCGCGGATTTTTAGCTTCATGTCGGGCACGTTGTGCAGCTTGAAGAAATGGCCGTTGTAGGTCTGGATGCCGGTCAACAACGCCTTTATGGTGTAGTTCATTTCTGCTTCTTGCCTCCTCGGGCCAGTCTCTTCCTGCGCCGCTCCAACAGGGGCCTGACATCGGGGTAGACGCCCGGGCTGTACGTCTTGTAGGTCTCAGCGACGTACTTCTGGTACTCGAGCGATGGCGTCTTCCACCACTGCTCGGGCATCATTTTCGGCGATCCGTTGTCGCAGGTCGGCACCATCAGGTCGCACATGCCGCGCAGCCGCTCGATCGCCTTCACCTCTCCAGTGGGATCCCAGTTGTGGCCGAAGGCGAAGTGGCTGCCTTTGGCGAACCCCAGCTCCAACGGCTTGTCGAGGCCGGGGCCGAGTATGGTCATGTCCCCGGGGTACAGGTGGGCGTAGCTGAAGCCCAGCTCTCCGAGGAGCGCTGCCTTTCCCTTCTTCGTTTGCACCACCATGGAGAGGTGGCCGGGCGTGTGGCCGGCGGTGTACACCACCTGAAGCCCGGGAGCTATCTCATGGTCCCCGTCGATAATGAGCAGGTGATCGGGCTCTTTGCGGCACAACACCTTCATGACGTGTTCCCGTGAGACGCCGAAGCGGTGTGACGGCTGCGTATCCCAGGCCGCCAGTATCTCCTGGCGGTGAACTATCAATTGCGCATTGGGGAACGCCTCGACGTTCCAGGTCCAGGCGGTGTGCAGGTGGCTCGCCACCAGGTAGTCCACCTCATCCGGGTCCACCCCGAACTGGTCTTTCATGACCGCCCGCAGCTCCTCCGGCCCGCCGCCGCCCCACTCTTCAAGGTCGCTCTTGGGAGACGACCGGCCCTTGGTATACTGCACGTTGACCACCGCGGAGCCGGCGCGGCCGCAATCGTACATCACTTTCAGGCCGTTGCCCTCGATGAAGTGGCAGTAGACGCTGTCTTCTTTCGGCCGCAGCCCTGTCATGGGGATAACCGGCATGTAGCACATCCAGGGCACAGCAGCGTCGGTGTTCCCGGACCCGCTCCTTATCTTCCAGATTTCGTAGTTCGGCATTTGTACCCCCTATCGATCTCGCCTTGTCTGTTCGG
>JACPRR010000145.1 GCA_016189825.1 Chloroflexota bacterium | reverse complement strand
CCTCGCGTACTCCGTGTGCGAGTCATCCCATCTGGGCACCTGGCCGGGAAAGCCCAGGGGATGCTCCAGGGCGAAGTTGCCCAGGCTGTAAAAGATGGCCTTGCCCTTGTATTCCTCTACCCCTTTCAGGATATGTGCATGGTGCTGGAGCACCAGGTCCGCGCCGCAGTCTATGGCGGCGTAGGCGGCCTCTTTCTGATACATCGCTATGGTAGCCGGCACGCTGGTAACGCCGCAGTGCATCGATACCACCAGGACATCCACCTGGGGCCTGAGCCTGGCGATGTCCTCCTCCATCGCTTGCCTGTCTCCGTGGAAGAGTTCCGTGATTACCAGCGGGGGAACGCCAGGAGACATGTGCATCTGCTGTAGCGCGTGAGATGCCCTCAGCGGCGCACAGCCGGGCACGTCGGCGCGGGCCACAAGGCCGGGGTAGACTATCGATAGGTAGGCGAGGAAACCGATCCTGGTCCCGTTTCGCTCCAGGATGACCGGCTTCCTTGCTTCCTCGATATTCTTCCCCGCACCGGCTACCCCTATGTTGTTTTTCTTGAGGGCGTCGAGCGTGTCGTAGAAGGCCTCCCAGCCATAGTCCATGGCGTGGTTGCAGGCGAACGACATCACGTCAAAGCCAGCTCCTTCTTCGTTTACCGCCCTTATGTTCTTCGCCGCCAGCTTGCGGGGGATGCCGTGAACGAACATCGGACGTCCCCCGTCGGAAAGCGGGGCTTCCATTTGCCCAAAGGCGATGCCGGCTTCACGGAATACGCTGCCGCAGAAGCGGAACAGGGATGGCGGGTCGTCCCGGTTGGGGCTGACATCGCCCACGGCGACAAGGGTAAGCACGTCTTTGTTTTCGCCGGCCATTGGAGCTATCCTCCGGGGGTTGGCCCAGCAGGGCTCAGTTGGACGATGGAATAATCTCTTGCCAGGCGCCAGTTCAAGCTGCCTGCCGGACTTTCTTGCGTTCGTGGCAAAGATTAACGAAAGCAGCCAGGCCGGACATGAATTCCGCTTCGACTCCCTCACTGCGCCCCAGCAATTGTCTGCCTTCGACTGACCATACCGGAATGGGGTACCGTTCCTTCAGACGTTGCGTAAGCAACTGGCCGAGACCCAGCACAGGCTGGCATCCCGTCTGCTCGAACAGGACCAGGCCATCGGCCTTGAACTCCTGGCAGGCGAACACGGAGTCCCTGATCCATCTTTCTCCGCCGCCGCCCCAGGAGTTGTAAAGCGTCTTCCGGGCCTCCTCCTCCAAGGGCTTCAACTCCCGGCCATAGTCAGAGGTGTCCCCGTAGTGAGGCATGACGAAGTTGTCACGGCTCGACCCGAAGAGGAAGTAGGGCATGGCGACCCCGGTCTGCGCCAGGTAGTCCCACATGCCGCTGCCATAGGGGCCGCTGATGGCCCACACGATGCGCAGCTTCTCTTCGCCTACCGGGGAATAGTTCTTTGCCACCCTCTCCCGCAATTCATCGCGGTATCTCTCGTAATACTCGATTATGAGGGAGGGATTCGGGAACTGCCCGGGAAACATCGGCTCACGGAACACGTCCCGGGGATGGTCGGGGCAGGGGACATGCTTCCTGAGTTCGTAAATGTCGTGTAGTGCAGCCCAGTACCGGCGCACCGCCGTTTGCCACTCGACAAGCTTCTTCTCGTCGAATTTCGCGCCGGGCAGATTGGCCTCCACCCAAGCGATGAGGTTCTCCATCTGCTTCGTGACGTATGGCAGGTGCTGATGGTGCGGGTCCTCGAATGGAACGTCAATAGTGAACAACGGAATGCCCATGGTCTTCGCCAGGGTCCTGGTGGTGTTGTTGACTACCTCGCAGCCGCCGGTCCGGGTGACAACAATCTTGGGTTCCGGTATTTCACCTGCCATGGCGGCCAGAGGCAGAAAGAGGATAGTACGGTCACAAACGAAGTCGGGAAGCCCCATCGCCCGCAGCTTTTCAACCGCGGCCTCGGCCTTCTTCGTCCCCATCCGATCGGCTATCCGGACGAGGTTCAACACGCGGAAGTCCCCGAAGCAGCGCATCAGTATTGATAGGTCGCTTCCACCCACCACCACAAAGGGTTTTCCCTGGCGCCACCAGGCCAACTGCTCTCGGTTGTCCTCGAGCATGGCCTGGTAGAATATCTTGTTGCTCTTGACCATGTTGGGACGGGGACTCTGCTCGATCTTGGCCAGCCTCCGCTCGTACTTGGCGATCTCAGCCTCAAAAACGTTCATTCCGATGCTCCTCTGGGGCTTGACCCTGTCATGCCCGGTCAACCTTCACATTATAGTGCCTGCGTGCTTGTAAGCGCCAAGCTCTTCCCAGCTATAGCCGGCAACCTCCAGCAGGACCTGCTCGGTATGCTGTCCCAGCTCAGGCGCCGGTTCTCTGATGGTCAAGGGGCTGTTGCTTAGCTTCACCAGCGTTCCAATCCCTCTGGTCGTGCTGCCATCCTGGAGACGACAATCGGCCAGGTATTCGTTTTCCCGGACCTGGGGGTCCTCGGCCACCTCGGGGGAGGTCTGGACCACCGACCACATCAGGTCATGTTTGGAGAGGACCTGCACCCATTCGTCCTTCGTCCTTGAAGCGAATACCTGCTCCAGCAGGGGAATCAGTTCGGCCCTGTTCTTGGCGCGGGATACCATCGTGTCAAACCGGGGGTCGTTGCGCAGGTGCTCGATGCCCAGAGCCTTGCTGAACTCAGGCCAGTAGCGGTCTCCCTGGACCATGGCGAAGACCAGCCACCGGCCATCGCGCGTCTTGTAGGTGTTCCGCAAGGGGTTTCCCACATTCTTGCGCCTGGTCACGGGCGAGACTTCCTTTGTGCCCAAGTAGTATGACAGCTCTGTGCCGGACAGGTAGACGCCGGCAGCCAGGAGAGAGGTCTCGATCTTCTGTCCCCGTCCCGTCCGCTCCCTGTCCCACAGCGCCAGCATTACGCCGTAGAGCAAGAACAGCGCCGTCGTCTTGTCGCACGGGTTGTTTCCGCCCGCCATTCCAATCCCTTCGGGATCGCCGGCGAGGTTCAGCAGCCCGCCCCTCGCCTGGCCGAGCAGGTCAAGCGCAGGGCGGCTTACATCAGGGCCCTTCGCCCCAAAGCCAGACCCGTGGGCGTAGATGATACGGGGATTAACCCGGGCCACCGAGTCGTAGTCCAATCCTTTCTTCTCAAGAGAGACCATGCGCAGGTTTGAGATGAATATGTCCGCTTTCTCGATGAGCCTGTAGACTATTTCCTTCGCTCGTCCGTCTTCGAGCCTGATGGCAACCGACTTCTTGTTGCGATTGTAGTACTCATGGCTCCAATTGTGGGCGTCTGGGGGCCGGCTCTTGACTATGAGACTGCTTGCGCCCCGTATCGGATCGCCACCCGGCAATCCCTCGATCTTGATGACCTCGGCCCCGGCCTCAGCTAGCATTTCGACGCAAAGCGGCCCGGCATGGAAGCCGGTAAGCTCGACTATCCGGATGCCGTCAAGCGGTGGTTTCGGCAACGTTCGACTCCTTGCTTGTTACAGCGGCGGCCACCTGGTCAACCCACTCCAAGCAGCGGCGGAACGACCTCATCAAGCTCATCCATGGTCCACTTGCCCTGTTTCCTGATGAACACGTTTGTCTGTGCAAGCTTCAAGGGGTGGGTGTAAAGGACGATGTCGCCGGCAGAGGCATATATGTAGCGGCCAGTTATCTTCTGAGCGTTGTCTGATGCCAGATAGGCGATCATGGGGGCCACGAAATCCGGTCCCGCCTTCTGGCTGGACCTGGGCATTCCGTCGCTCGTGCTGCGCTTGTTCAGGTCGCCCGGGAAGAGCTGAGTCGTCGCACTGGGCAGTATGCAGTTCACGGTTATGTTGTACGGGGCCATTTCATCGGCAAGCTTCGTGGTGAACGACAGTATCCCCGCCTTCGCTACTGAGTAGGCCAGATTGCCCGCCCCCGCCGAACCCGAGCTCCTGCTGGTGAAAGCCCCGCGCGAAGAGAAGTTGATGATCCTGCCGCTCTTTTGCCGCATCATGTGCGGCAAGGCCGCCATGGTGCAGGCGAAATGGCCCTTGAGGTGGACACCTATGATCGAGTCCCAAATGGCTTCCGTCATCTCGGGAATCGGCTTCTTCACGTAGTTGCCCGCGTTGTTGATGAGGACGTCGATCCTGCCGAAGTTGTCTGTAGCCCCCTTGATGATGCCTGCCCCGCCGTCCATGGTGGCCACATTCTGGTAGGTCGCCACGGCGGCCCCTCCCGCCTGGCGTATTTCTTTGCATACGTTGTCGGCGGCGCTGCTGCCATCCGGCTCCCGGTAGATATCGTTGACCACCACTTTTGCGCCCTCGCTGGCAAACATCAGGGCGATGTCCCGCCCGATGCCCCGCCCGCCGCCGGTTATGACAGTTACTTTGCCTTCGAGCTTATTCGCCATCGTCTTTTTGTCTCACTCCTTGTCTTCGCTGCCTAGGGCAATGCCTCGGGCCACTCCTTGAGCGCGCGCTTCAGGCCCCTTTCCTTGACCAGGTCGTGATAGGCCTTGGCGCCGGGCGTCACGCGGGCTATAACATCGATGTCGCTGCCCAACTCGGCTATGGCGCGGTAGCCCATGAGGTCTTCTGCTCGGTTCAGCAGCATCTTGTCCAGCTTCAGCAAGTCCAGCGGTGTCTGAGCTATCCGGGTCGCAAGCTCGTTGACCTCAGCCTCCAGCCTGTCAGCAGGGACAGCTTTGTTGGCAAACCCGAGCCTTTCGGCCTCTACGCCGCTGAGGGTGGTGCCGATAGCGAAGCGCATCTCCCTGGCTTTCCTGGACCCGAGTGCCCACAGCCACATCGGGGTGATGAAACCTGCCCCTTGGGGTCCACTCCTGTCGCCGATTATCGCATCCTCGGCAACGATGGCGATGTCGCACATGGCCGCGATGTGTGCGGCCCCGGCAAGGCAGTAGCCATGTATCTGGGCGATGGTTGGTTTCAGCACATCGCGAATGGTCAGCAGCCGGTTCTCTTTCTCCCGCAGGCGTTCCAGGTCCTGGATGATGGTGTACTTGCCGAAGATCGGGTCCGGCGAGCTGGGCTCTATGTCCCAACCTGCGGAAAAGCAGCGCCCTGCCCCCTTTATTACGATGACCCTCACCTCATCATCCTTGCCAGCCTCCAGTACGGCAGCCACCAGCTCCCGCTGCATTGCCACACCCATGGCGTTCATCTTTTCGGGACGGTTCAGGGT
>JACPRR010000019.1 GCA_016189825.1 Chloroflexota bacterium | reverse complement strand
GTGGCCTGTTGTACACTGGAAGCCCGTCGTTGGCCATGGCGCCGTAGCCGGCCTCGGGGTTGAAGGGAATCGGCAGCTTGCGGACCACGACTGCGTCCAGATCGGCGCCGAGGCGCCTGGCGATCTCCGCGGCCACCGGCATGCCGCCATTTGGCACACCGAAGACGACGCAGTTGCCTTGGTATCCGCCGAGTCTGACGGCGAGTTGCCTCCCAGCCTCCGTCCTGTCCAGATAATATGGTCGTTCGTGGGTCACCAGCACCACCATGTCTAGTTCACCCTACCTTTCTACGTGATCCTTGACAGGTCGAATGCCATGTCGACCTGGTCCCTGGTCATCAGTCCTTTCTCCAGCACCAATTCGCGCATGCTGCGCCCCGTGGCCAGCGATTGCTGCGCTATCCTGGCTGCCATGTCGTACCCCACATAGCGGTTAAGCACCGTTGCCATCCCGAGGCTGCGCTCCGCCGTGCGCTGGCAGTGTTCCGCGTTGGCGGTGATACCCTCCACGCACCGTTGCCGCAGCACCTGCGCGGCGCTGGTCATGATCTCGATCGATTGCAGCAGGTTGTAGGCGATTGCCGGCGTCATCACATTCAGCTCGAGCTGTCCCGCCTGGGTCGCCATCGAGATGGACAGGTCATTTCCGATTACCTGGAAGCAGACCATGGCCACGGCCTCGGCGATGGCCGGGTTTACCTTACCCGGCATGATGGATGACCCGGGTTGCACTGCGGGAAGGTTGATTTCGCCGAGCCCGGTATTTGGCCCGGAGGCCATCAGGCGCAGGTCGTTGCTGATGCGCACCAGCTCCAGGGCCAGCAGCCTCAGCGACCCGGACACGCCAGCAAAAGACGCCGTGCTTTGAGTAGCCTCGATCCGATCCGGAGATTCCCTGAGTTCGATGCCGGTCAGTTCGCTCAGGCGTCCGACGACGCTGGACGGATACCCTGGAGGCGCGTTTATCCCGGTGCCAATCGCAGTGCCGCCGAGCCCCACCTCAGCGAGAGACTCAGTCATGTGGCGGAGGTGCTCAATCCATCGGTGGATTGACGCGGCGTAGGCCCCGAACTCCTGCCCCATGCGCACCGGCACCGCGTCCTGCAGGTGCGTCCTGCCGGGTTTTATCACCGTGTCGAATTCGGCGGCCTTGACGCGGAAGGCCTTCTCCAGATCGTTCATTTCTGCGAGCAGCCGCCCGCCGAGGCTGAGCGCTGCGAGGCGAAGCGCCGTGGGGAACACGTCGTTCGTAGACTGCGACATGTTTACATGGTCATTCGGATGGACAACAGTGTAGTCCCCCGTGGCGCCGCCGAGTATCTCGATGGCGCGGTTGGCGATGACTTCATTCGCGTTCATGTTGAACGACACGCCGGCGCCCGCCTGGAAGACATCGACGGGGAATTGGTCGTTCCACTTGCCCTCGGCAACCTCGGCTGCCGCCCGGGCGATGGCTTGCCCGATCCGGGCGTCCAACCGGCCCAGTGTCATGTTGGCCTCTGCCGCAGCCTGCTTCACCCGGCCGATGGCCCGTATCATCGCCGGATTCATCTTGAGCCCGCTGATGGGGAAGTTCTCAATCGCACGGGTGGTCTGGACGCCGTAGCGCGCCTGAGCGGGCACTTCCTTTTCCCCGAGGGAATCCGTTTCCTTCCGGGTCTGTTTCGTCAACTGTACCATGGCAACACCTCTGGCATGGTCCCATTCACAGCAGCGGGTGATCGTGCATGGCTTTCAGCCGCCGCCATCTTCGTTCGACCTCCTGTTCCAGGTCGCGCAAGGTCTGCGCATGCTCTGGCTTCAGGAGGTGTTTCGACTTGCCCATCATGCCCAGCCATTCCGACACCGGTATTCGCTTGTTCCGTTCTTCCGGGTTATAGGTGATTGTCGTCTTGCCGTTCTCAACCTCGTACACCGGAAACAGGCAGCAGTCTACTGCTGCTTTCACCACTCTTGTGCCAGTGCGCTCTTCGTAGCGCCAGCTCAGCGGGCAGACGCTCAGCACCTTGCCGTACGCAAAACTCCCCTTTCTCGCATACCACTGCGCCTTCGCCGCCTTTCGCACGAGGTCCGTCCCCAGACCCTCCACACTGGTGAAAACGTAGGGGATGTGCGTGGCAGCCATTATCTGGGCTGTGTCCTTGTGGTGGAACGCCTTGCCCCCTTCCGCGGGGCCCACGTGACTGGTCGAGGTTGCGTGCCCGAGCGGCGTCGCGTAGCTCTGCTGGTTCCCGGTGTTCATGTAGCCTTCGTTGTCGTATTCCAGCACGATCATGGGGTGGCCGCGCAGAGCGGCGCCGATCAAAGATCCCATGCCGATATCCATGCCGCCGTCTCCGCTGACCATGATGAAAGTGATCTCCTCGTGGGGGTACTCACCCCGCCGTATCTTTTCGCGGTACATCTCCACTAGGCCGGAGAGGGTAGCCGCGCCATTCTGGAAGAGATTGTGCACGTAGGTTACCCGGTGTGAGCTGTATGGGTAGCCGGTGGTAACCACCATGCCGCAGCCCGTTTGAAACAGGAGCACGACGTGCCCTTCTATTCCCTTGAGGAACTGGTTGAGGCTGGGGAAGATCCCGCAGCCGGGACAGGCGCCGTGTCCCGGCGCTATGCGTCCAGGCACGGAAGTGAGCTGGCGCGGGCCCAGTACGGATACCTTTACCTTGCCTGCCTTTTCGTCCCACGCAGCTTTGACCACGCCTTGAGTGGTGTCGGCCTTTGTCAACGCCGGCTGGAGCCGGCTAAGCTTGAGTTCCGGGTTCCCCGGCGTGACGCCGAAGTAGTCGAAAGCCACGTATGCCTGGCCCGGCTTCGCGCCTCCGAGGGCCAGCCGGAGCAGCTTTTCGGCATCTTCCGCATAGAAGTCTTTTCCACCCAGGCCGTAGATGCGCGATATGCACCTGGTATGGTTCAGCGGGTCGTCTTTGAGCGCTGCTTTGACCTCGATTGTCATGTTGCCGCCATGGGCGCCATATGAATCCGCGCGGTCCGCGATAAGCACTGATCTGGTAGCGCGGAGCGCCTGTCTGACGGCGGCCGCGGGGAAGGGCCTGATGACATTGGGGCTAACCAGGCCGACGGGAAGACCTTCGGCGCGGAGCCTGTCGACTGCGTCCTTGGCCGTTTCAGCCGCTGAGTTAAGCAGGAACAGCGCAGCTTCCGCGTCCTGCATCTGGTATTCCTCCACGGGAAGGTAGTACCGACCAGACAGGGAGCCCCACTCACGGAAAATGAGCGGGATGACTTTCTCTGCCGCTTCCATGGCTAGATGAAGCTGGTATTTGTTGTTTATCAGGTCGGGGTCATTCATATAGGGGCCGATCGTCACCGGATTGTGCGGGTCGAGCGCGGTGACCGGCGTCAGCGGTTGGCCGACGAAGTCACGAACGACCTGGGGGTCTTTGAAATGCCGTACCCGGCGTTTCTGATGGCTGGTGAAGAACCCATCGGCGGCAACGATGACCGGCAGCCGGACCTCGGGATGCTCGCCTATTCTCACTGCCATGACATTCATGTCGTATACCGCCTGTGGGTCGCGGGCGAGCAGTATTATCCACCCGCAGTTCAGGGCCATCATGATGTCCGAGTGGTCGCCCCGGATGTCGAGGGGGCCACTTACCGAGCGAGTCACCACATTGAGCACCATCGGGAAGCGGGTTCCTGACTGTACCGGCAACTGCTCCATGGCAAAAAGAAGGCCGTTGGCGCTGGTCGCGTTGAGCACGCGTCCGCCGCCTACCGCGGCGCCATAGCAGATGCCAGCCGCGCCGTGTTCGCCGTCGGCCGGGACCATCCGTATCTCGTGCTGGCCCTCAGCGTACATTTCGTCCAGTTCCTCGGCGATCTCAGTCGATGGGGTGATGGGATAGTAGCCCATAAGGTGATAGTTGATCTGCCTGGCGGCGACGGCAGCCATCTCGTTGCCCTTTTTGAAATCGGTCACCTGGAATGGCGTCTTCGGCACAGCTTCGGTTGTTACCATTTGCACTTGTCCGGTCCCTGGCGCTGCGGGGACCGCTCCTATCCCACCCTGGTCCAGTAGTTGCCCTCTTGAGGCTCCCACTTGGCCGGGTCGCCCTCACGGCCCATCGTATTAAGCGCGTCTGGCGGCCCCCACAGTTGGACGTCGCCTGTGAACACGAACTCGGGCCGCTCGCATTCCTCCGTGAGCGCCTCCACCGGGCATATCTCGACGCACTTCAAACATCCTTTGCAATACTGCAAGTTCGGTCCGCGCAGTACCTGGGTCGCTTTGCCATTATCGTCGACCCTCCTGTCCCACACGAACACGTAATCGGGGCAGGTCATGCTGCACAGGCCGCAATCGATACAGCGGTCCCGGTGGTAGAGAGGGAATATCCCCTGCCGGGACGCGCTCAAGTCTTTCGCCGCGGTGTTGCCCGGGTTGGGGATGATGCCCCCGATCGGCGCGTTGGCGTACCCCAGTTCGGGCTCGTACCTGGAGAAGGGTACCGGCTGGAAGCGGCCGTCGAAGGGGAACTCCCTGGATTCCGCCTCCAGGTATCCCCGGTCGAATGTCTTCAGGTTGGGCTTGACCATGTGCGGGTACCTGTCTTCGAAAGACGCTGCGATGGCCCGCCGCACCGGCTCGGGGTCGATGAATCGCGATGCCTTGACTATGGCGCCGAGCATGGCCGTATTCAGCCGCGTCTTTTCCTCCACGGCTATGTTGAGGGCGTTGACCACGCAAAGCGTGCCGGAAGGAAGCCTTGCGCGCTCCCGCGCCGCGTCCAGTGAATCCGGTGCGTTCAGTACCAGCACTGAGTCCGGGTACAGGCCGGCGCAGGTTCCCGGTATCTTCAGCAGGCAACTGTGGAAGACAGCGAGCAAATGTGGTCTCTCGACGGGGCTATTAGTGCGGACTTCTCTGTCGGGCCCGCACAAGCGGACGAACGACTTCACGGGCGAGCCCTTCTTCTCAGAACCGTATGAGGAAAAATGGGCGCCGTTCAGGCCCTGTCCGAGAATCGCCGCCTGGGCTAGCAACTGCCCGGCAAGGTTGGCGCCCAGCCCTCCCACCGAATCGAAGCGCATCTCGAAGAATCCCAGCTCATTCGAGTGCGGCAGGACGGCTGCGAACGGCTGTTTTTTCTTCGTTGCTGGCATCGCGGTGTCGTGCTATCTCGCCTTTACCTGCACCTTGATAGGAACGTTCTTCTTTGTCTCGGGCACCCGGACTTCCAGTATCCGAGCATCCCGCGAAACGGGAACAAAACTTGAGCGTTTTCGTCATACCGGCGGAAGCCGGTATCCAGAGAACCCGGTGTCCCAGGCTTTCTGGAGTCCGGCTCAGGGGCCGGAATGACGTTTCGCGGGAGCCTCGTATCCCGTCTGTCTGCCGAAAAGCGCTAGGTAGTTCGTTCCCCAGCGACCGCGGCCTCGGGGTGAAGGCACGCGACCGGGCAGCCGGCGGGGCGGACCATCATGACCGGGGCGCATGCCGCTCTTAGCACCCTTTCGGCCACGCTGCCCCAGACCCACCTGCTGATGCCCGAACGCCCATGGGTTGCGATCACAATGAGGTCCACCCCGTGTGCGCTGGCATAGCCCGGCAGCGCATCAGCCGCAATGCCGAAGAGGACCTCGGCTTTTGCCTGATCCACCACGCCCTTCAACCGTTTGACGACATCCTGCAGGTACTTTTCCGCTTCTACTCTTTGCTCGGTCTCGATCCGCGCCAGCGTACTCGCGTCGATCGCGACGCCCGGGTCAGTTGGCAGGTGGACCGGCTCGACGACGCGGACAAGAACGACCTGGCCGGCGCCGCACGCCTGAGCCAGGGTCGTGACATGGGGAAGGACGCATTCAGCGAGCGCGGAACCGTCCAGCGGGACCATTATCTTCTGGTACATTGAGGGTGTCCCATCCCGTTCCCTTTTTGGCGCTTGCACGTGACGCGATTCGCCTGTAGATAAGGATACCTTTCTCCCGATGGAGAAGTCCTAAAATGCGTGCGTCAAAGGTTGCAAAGGTATGACATGTGGGGCGCGAGAGGGGCGGGGTTACTCGGACGGCATGTCCAAGATGTAGCCGGCTTTGTGCACTGTGCGTATGAGCTTGACCCCACTGTCGCCCCCGCTATCGAGCTTGCAGCGCAGCCGGCTCACCCAGGTGCGCAGGAGTTGGACGTCATTGCGGTATTCAGGGCCCCATACCCGGCCGAGAAGCTCCTCGTAGAGCATGAGGCGGCCGGCGTTGCGGGATAGCTCGCTAAGGAGCAGCCACTCGATGCGGGTGAGCGGCTGCTCTTTCCCCTTGATGAGGGCGATACGCTTCTGGAAATCGATGGTAATGTCGCCAATCCGGATCGGCTCCGCCGTCTCGCGTCGGTCGGCAGGCTCGATGCGCCGCCTGACAGCTTCGATCCTGGCTACGAGTTCATCCGGATTGAAGGGTTTAGGGAGATAGTCATCGGCCCCCAGACCGAGCCCCTTTATCTTTTCTTCGTCAGCGCCCCGCGCGCTCAATATGATGACGGGAACGTGCGAAAAGGTGCGCAACTCCTTGAGCGTCTGGAAGCCGTCTTTCTTGGGCATGACCAGGTCCAGGACCACCAGGTCCGGTTCCTGGGCTTGTACCTGTTCCAGGGCCTGGACCCCGTTCGAGGCAGTACAGACCTCATAGCCGGTGGCGCGGAGCTTGGTGCGGAGGAAATTCAGAATCCGATCTTCGTCATCTACCACCAATACACGAAATCGTTTCATGTCAGTTCTTTCGCCAGGGGGGTTACCTATGAGAGAACATCCAACTGATGATACAAGCATGACAATTCAATGTCAAAGCAACCGCTGCGATTAGTTGCAGTCCTTTCTGGTCGCCATGCGATGGCTATGGGGCGACGCGATTATGTTACATCCTGGAGCCTCAAGAAGTCATAAAAGTGCTGGGCGGAATCTCGAAAAGTTATGACATCGGAGAGGATTGGTGGCTCCGGTCCTTCGGCACCTATCTCGCCAGCTTCGCCAGCACCTCGGGCAAGAGATCGCGCCACCGGTCCGTAAGGCGCCCGAGGTTGAATCGTATCTGATTGCCCTTGACCTGGATGTCGCCGCGGTAAACCGCGGACAGCAGTTGCAGGCGTGTCTGTTTTGCCTGGCCGACACGGAGGACGATCTGGTGGTCCTCGCTGCACAGTGATTCCACGCCGCCCTTTGCCGCTAACTGGCGTATGCGGGCAACGTATAGCAGGTCTTTGACCTGGAGCGGGGGATTGCCGAAACGGTCTCGCAGGTCTGCTTCGACATCCATGATCTCTTGCTCGTCTGACGCGGTTGAAAGCTTGCGGTAAACGGCCAGGCGCGTGCCCAGGTCCGGAACATACTCATGTGGAATGTGGCCGCTGACCGGCAATTCCACGCTGAAGCTCGGGGCCGGCATGGCGGTTGGGGGCTTCTGGTCCGGTTTTGCGCCGTCCTTGATCTTCTTCAGGTTCTCAACAGCCTCTTCAAGCATGCGACAGTAGAGGTCGTAGCCCACGGAAGCGATATGGCCGCTCTGCTCGGCGCCGAGCAGGTTCCCCGCCCCCCTGATCTCGAGGTCCTTCATCGCTATGTGGAACCCGGCGCCGAGCTCGCTCGCCTGCGCTATGGTGCTCAGGCGCTCTTCAGCCTGGTGGGTCAGGTTCTTCCCCCTGTTGTACAGGAAGTACGCGTAGGCGCGGGATGCGCCCCGGCCGACGCGGCCCCTCAGTTGATACAATTGCGTCAGGCCGAGCTTTTCGGCATCCCTCACGATCAACGTGTTGGCGCGAGGCATATCGAGGCCGGACTCTATGATGGTCGTGCAGAGTAGGACGTCCTTGTGGCCGGCGACGAAGTCGGCCATGACCTGCTCCAACTCCTCCTCAGGCATCTGGCCGTGGCCTACTGATACCTTCGCCTCCGGCACCAGCGTCTGGATCTCAGCGGCGACTCCCTGTATGCTCTGCACCCGGTTGTGAACGAAGAGGACCTGGCCGTTGCGCTTGAGCTCGCGCAGGATAGCTTCCCGCACCGTCTTGTTGTCCCACTCGCCGACGAAGGTCTTGACCGGGAGCCTTTCCTCCGGCGGGGTTTCAACGAGGCTGATGTCACGGACGCCGGCGAGCGCCATGTGCAATGTGCGCGGGATCGGGGTGGCGCTCAACGTCAACACATCCACCTCCCGGCGTATCTGCTTGAGCCTTTCCTTGTGGACGACCCCGAAGCGCTGCTCTTCGTCGATCACGACGAGTCCGAGGTCCTTGAAGATGACGTCTTTCTGCAGGAGGCGGTGGGTCCCGATGCATATGTCAACCGATCCCGTCGCCAGCCCCTGGATTGTTTCTTTCTGCTCTGTTTCGGAACAGAAACGGCTCAACACCGCCACCCTGACCGGGAAGGGCTTGAGCCTTTCGGTGAAGGTCACGAAATGCTGCTGCGCAAGCACCGTGGTGGGCACCAGGATGGCTACCTGTTTGCCGCCCAGGGCAGCCTTGAAGGCAGCACGCAATGCGACCTCGGTCTTCCCGTACCCTACGTCGCCGCAAACGATGCGGTCCATAGGCCGGCCCTTTTCCATATCCATCTTGACCGCTTCCACGGCCTTCATCTGGTCCGGCGTCTCGACGTAGGGGAACGATTTCTCAACGTCCTGCATCCAGGAGGGGTCCTGGGCAAACGATATACCCCTGGCTACTTCGCGCCAGGCATAAAGGTCCAACAGTTGCAGCGCGATGTCGGCGACGGACTTCCGCACCCGCTCTTTAGCGCGTTCCCAGTCGCCGCTCTTGAGGCGGCTGAGGGCCGGCTGGGCCCCGCCAGCGCCCATGTAGCGCGTGATCCGGTCCATGGCGTCGACCGGGACGTAGATTCGGTCTCCGTCCGCGTATTCCAGCACCAGGTACTCGCGATCGACGCCATCCCGGCGCATGGAAGTCGTGCCCGAGAACCGTGCGATGCCGTGGTCCACATGAACGACGTAGTCTCCCGGGTTTATCTCGGAGCGGAGCAGTTGATGCCGCACCGGCCGGTTTCGCGGCAGCCGAAGCTCCTTGGAGACGCCGAGTATCTCCGTGTCGCTCAACACGACGAGGCGCGGTCCGCCGCTCGTAGCATCTTTGAGCGCCCAGCCCTGCGCCTGCGCTCCCTGCACCAGGGTCACTCCCGGCTCGATGGTGCCTTCCAGGGAGTTGTGCGGTGCTACATGGATATCCCTCTCTTCAAGCAGCTCGGAAAGCCGCGAGGCCTGGCTGCTAACCAGTACCATGCTCCGGCCTTCCGGTCGGGCGCGGACTGCCCCCTCCAGGAGCGGTTCCAGGTTGCCTCCGTACGAGGTCGCGGGCGCAAATGGCATCACGACCGCGTCATCACCGTGTCGTTCCCACGGCCATACATTTAGTCCATGCCCCGTCCTACCCATCCTTTCCTGCACTTCGCTGCTTGAACGGTACGGCGAAGGGAATTCGGCCGGCAGCTCGCCGGAGTCGATCTTGTCTTTCAGCAACCTGGCGCATTGCTGATCGAGCTCAACGAGGGCCGCGATGATTCCGGCCGGGTTATCCTGGACCACCAGGGAACCTGAGGGGAAATAGTCGAGGACCGAGCCATTGTTGAGGAGCGGCGCATAAAAGTCAACGCCAACGAAAGATGCGCCGTCAGCAAGGAGGGATAGCTCGCCGGCAAGGCGCTCTCGCGCCTCGTCCGAGAGCTTGTTATCCAGTACCTTGCGCAGCGCTGCGGCTGCTTCCGCCACTTCTGCCTGCATCGTGTCGTCGTAGGCGCCTGGTATGATGATCTCCCGCGCGGGTATGAGCTTCACCTCCGCGACGGGGTCGGTAGAGCGCTGCGTATCCGGGTCGAAGCTGCGCAAGCTCTCGATCATGCTGCCGAATAGCTCGATCCTGACCGGTGATTGGGTGGCAGGGGAGAAGACGTCCAGGATACCCCCGCGCCTGCTGTAGGTCCCCGGCACCTCGACCTGCTGTTCGGCCTCGTAGCCCATTGCCTGCCAGCGCGCCAGCGTACGGTCCAGGTCCAGCTTCATGCCTGGCTTCAGGGTATGGGCCAGCGACACGAAGCCTGCCGGGCCCAGCGTCCGGGAGGCGATGGCCGCGGCGGGAGCAACGATAAGCGGGCGCCCGTTGCCGGGAAGCAGCGAGAGCACCTTCAGCCGTTCCCAACTGGTGGCCGGGTCCGTGCTCAGACGCTCGAACGGCAGCACGTCGGTTTCCGGGAACAGGTACCCATCAGCGGTGTACCAGGTGCGGAGCTGCTCCGTCAGCTTGCGCGCACGTTCAGGACTCGGCGTGACCAGTAGCAGCGGCGCTGCGATGGACGCGTGCAGCGTGGCGACAAAAGCCGGAAGGGCCGCATCCAGGACCACAGTGTCCGTGGTGTGGGGGACGGCATTCTGAATTCGGACTGCAAGCTCGGAGAACTCCGGCGTTTGCGATATGAACGTGAGGATACTTTTTAAGCTCATGGGAGCTATTAATTCTAGCAGTCGAGCAGCCTCTTTGTCATATGGCGATCTTGTCGATATACTCATTCTAGTAGCATGTCAAGGTGCCCCATTTGACCGTGATCAGTGGGTGAAAAGCCTCTTCCAATACGAGCCAGATAGGAGTAAACTATCACCCAGGAGGTTAGGCAAGGATGAAGACAAAGAAGCCTCTTCTGGGTGTCAAGCTCGCCGGGGGACTGCAGGGCACCATGACCCCCTGGGCGGGGGTCTCTCCCCTGATCATGTTGGAGCGCAAGTGTG
>JACPRR010000016.1 GCA_016189825.1 Chloroflexota bacterium | reverse complement strand
GGCCAACTGGTCGAACTCCATGCAGTTGCGCCCCAGCACCCGGTCCCCCCCGGAGGCAAGAGCGGTTATGGTCCCATCGCGCAGAAAATACAGGCGGTGGGGATAGGCTTGCGCCAGCGGCAGGTCAGATATCGCCCCGTCGACGACCGCGTCGACATGGCCGTCCTCGGCAAAAGGCCGGCGCACCTCCAGCACCCGGGTTATCAGGGCCCAGCATGGCTGCGCCAGCGCCTTCCCCGGTTCAAGCAGGAAGCTCTCCAGGTCAGGCAGGACACGCTTTGACCTTGCGACCAGGTCCTGCAACTGTGGCGCAAGCTCCTCCGTGAAGTCGTCGGGGAACCATCCGCCGCCAACGTCCACGCAGCGGACCGGCAGCCCGCTCAGTTCCTGGAGGGTCCGTCCCCAGTTGAGAAAGGCGTCGAACGCCTCTTCCCAGGGCCTGACGCCTATCACATCGCTCTGAATGTGGAAGTGGATTCCCAGGCCTTCGCTTCCCATGTCGCGCAGCTTCGCCAGGAGGTGATGAAAATCAACGAATTCAGCGAGGTTGGCCCCGAACCGTGATGCCGCTGTCGCGGGTCGGAGCCGGACTCCCAGATAGCGCGCGCCATTCTTGCTTCCCCTGAATGCAGCCAGGCGCTCCAGCGAATCAGCGAATACGGCGAAGAGCGGGGATATGGCGCCGGCTGCCGCGGGCCAGCCCTGCGCAGGCCCGTTGAGCACGATACGCTGGGGAGAAAAGCCGCAGGCTAAGGCATGCTGGACCTCACTGCCGGTTATCGCCTCGGCGAGGAACCCGGCCTCCAGCGCCAGCCTCATCATCTCAGGATGCGGGTTGGTCTTCACGCTATAGGCCACGCGCATTCGCACCCTGGGAACAGATACTGCCGATACGGACTCCTTGACTCTTGAGAACGCCTCATGCGCGGTGCGCGGCAAGAATACCCGCGCCGGAGTCGCCAGTTCCTCCCGGTCGATTCCGGAGAGGTCCTCCAGCACCGAAGCGGGCAACCGTGGGGCTGGCCCCTCGAGACCGTCGCGCCGCTTCTTTCTGCCGCTTAGTTGCCGCGCCAGCAGGACCATCCCCGAGGGATGTTTTGCCGAGAAACCCTTCCCAACCGTATCCTGCGGGGAAGGGGGTGGCAGGGGGTACTGTGAGCGTACGGGTACCTCCATGACGATTCTGGCAAACTCGCCGCTGTAGCAGGGCGAGGCGAGCGGGCGCCCGGCGCCCGCCGCCTCGGCCAGCATGGCCGGCAGGTTATGCCCGGCCAGTGTCGCGCCGTAGATGTAAGCGGGGAACCGGGGGTTCCAGTCCATGATGTAGCGATTCCCCTGGTCATCGCGTATCAGCTCCAGCTCGCCCCCACCTGTCCAATTGGTAGCCTCAACCGCCCTGTCCAGACCTTCGCGGAGATTGTCGTCGAGCGCCCTGATGACCCCGGCCCATGTCTTGCCCTCCGCGGTCTGCACACGCTTCTGCATGTAGACACAGCCGAGCACCTTGCCCTGGTAGGCGCAAAACACGATGCTCTCCTCACTGCCTTTGATGTGCTCCTGGAGGGCAGGGTTACGGACAGCCCACTTGTCTTTGAGGTGCTCCAGCGCGGCGGCCGTTGTCTGCCAGTTCCATGTCAGTATCGCCTCGTGGTAAGGCCCCTTGCACCATACCGGCCAGCCATGGCGCCGGCAGAACGCATAGAGGTCCCACAAGGGCCGGTCAGCAACAGCGTAGGCGGGGACCTCCAGCGGCAGCACTCGCGATGCCCTGATGCCAGGTTTGGCGATCCCCTCAAACGCCGATGCCGGAGGCACCAGCATCCCGGGATGGTCCGGAAAGGCGCTCGACAGCCACTGCGCTTCAAGGTCCAGGCACGATATCCATAACGAGCCTTGTTCCAATTCGGAAGCGATCTGGACCTTGTAGAGGTCCAGCTCAAGCTCGTTCCAGGGCCTTTGCAGCCAGATGCTGTCGAAGCCCTCATAGTGTATGCCGGAGCTGCCTGCGGAGTAGTCGACCCCCACCAGGGTGGCATGGGGAAACGCCTGCCTGAGGGACCTCGCCACTCCAACGCCGGCTGATGGGTCGGGACCGCTGTGCACACCACTGACATAGATTGCTTTCATCAGTCAGCTCCCTCTCACACCCCTACCGGGGCACCATCCCCCCCTGGGAACAGTTACCTCGTCGAGCGGGACGCGCCGCAGTATCCAGCCTGCTTCGTCCCTGGCGTGGCGGAGGCCGGTCAAGGAAAGAAAGGCGAGCACGACCGAGACAAACGGCACCACGGAAGTAGCCATGTCGGTGCGCCCGAAGCGCACGACCATGCTGCTCAACCAGGCTGCTAGCGCCGCCCCGCCCAGTGAGTACGCAGTGGCGCCTGCCGAAGGGCGCAGGAAGAGCCCCAGCAACAGGGCGGCGAGAACCCCGTTAATAACAATCCACGTCCGGCCCATGTCGCCGCCGGCCGTCCAACCGGAGGCCCACAGCGCCGTCCACACGCCGGCTCCTGCGGTCGCGGCAGTCAGGGCGGTTTTCCACCCGGCAACGAACCAGCAGAAGAAGACCACCAACCCGATGAGCATGCTGTCCTGGTAAAACAGGTAGCCCAGCCCGTGGAACATGTCCATGAACGGGCCGGGAACCCGGCGACTTGCCGCCTCCTCTGCCGGTAGCCACCAGGACGGCGCGGCCAGCACGGCTTGGCCCAAACGCGCACCCAGGAATCGTATCAGGGGAAGCCCGAGCCAGGTCACGGCAAGGAAGGGCACAATGAGCGCCGGCATGTTCAGTCTATCTAACATGGTCTTCTGCCACAGGTAGGTGAGCAGGGCGCACAACGCGGCGGCGGCAAGGAGAAACGGCAGGGAGAAAACATTTCCGGCAATAAGTGGCGCCCAGGCCAGGCCCACGAAAAGCCCGTTGCCGCCGAAAACGCCGTAGCGCACCGTCCCTGGGTCCACTTTCAACACGGCAAGGGTCACAAGGGTAGCCGCGGCGTTCCCTGCCAGCGCGGCGGCCCCGGCCCACGGGCTGAGCAAGAACAGGGCCACGCACAGGGCCGCCCCTGCCGCCGGATGGTTCACAAGCAAAATGAATGTGTATCCTCTCGACAGCAGGTCGATAAACTGGCACAGTCGCGAAATCAAATACCTTTCCACCTCTGCTTCCATCCTAAGCAGCAGAGTAAAAACAACGCGATAACAAATACGCAGGAGTCAGGGAATATTTATTAAATTTGGTGGGAATTAGTTGCGCGGATAGGTCAAGCCGTTGCGGGGAATAGCAGGACACGCTGCGGAGCCGGTACCAGGGATTGTGGCGCTTCAGGGAACCAGCGGCTGCCGCTAAGGCGACCGCTGGCCATCATTTCAGGCCGGCGGAAGGCTGCGCCGGAGCCTGGAAAGAGCAACGAAGGCGGCAGTGGCGGCTGCCAGCACCACGATGGCGGTCAATTGCGCCTGTTTCAGGCCGAGGAAGACCACCACGTTGTCCCGCCAGAAGAACACGATAACCTGGCCCACTGAATAGCCGACGACGTAAAGGAAGAACAACGTGCCCGCCTCAAGTCGCTTGCGAAGCGGCCAGAGAAGGCCGAACAGCGCCACGTTGACCAGGGCCTCGTACGCAGCCGCAGGGTGGTAGGCTATGTCGTGGCGGGGCGGGAAAGAGCCGGGGTTAGCATATACCACCCCCCAGGGCAGACCGGTGGGATAGCCGATGACGTCCCCATTGATGAAGTTGCCGATGCGGCCGAAGAACTGGCCCACCACACCGAAGAGCGCCGCCACGTCCAGAAGCTTCGCGATCGACATCTTCAGGCGCCACCCCGCAACAAGCAGCACCAGTACCACAGCGAAGATGGCCCCGTAGAAAGCCATCCCGCCTTCCCACAAGGCCATTATGCGCCACGGCTCCGCGACGTACTGTCCCAGCGGCTGCTGAAGGACATAATACAGTCTGGCGCCGACCAGGCCGACCGGGACCGACCAGATTACTACCTTCTCAAGCTGAATCTGCGAAAGCCCCCTGGACCTGGCGTAGGGGAAAGCCACTAGCAAGCCAGCCGCAATGCCCACGACGTACATCAGGCCGTACCAGCGTATTGACAACGGCCCGATCGAAGCTGCCACCGGGTTTATGTCGACAACTATCATGGGCTTGCCTCTGCCTCGGTGTTCTTCTGCTGCCGTTAGTATTCTATCATGCACGCATCGCGCGGAGCTGACCGCCAGCATCTGAATACGGGCGACTACCGCAGCGTATGTGCTAGAATCAAACTTGCCGTGATCAAGAACAGGGCTGAAATCGCCACCACTCGTTCCAGGATGCAAGCCCTGGACATAATCGAGGCCGGCATCATGTCCGTTCAGCCCCGGAGCCTCATGCGCTCCGCGTTGCACTGGGACGATAGCACGCGTTCGCTGACCGTCTGCGGCGACCGCTACCGGTGCGACCGGGGCAGGCTCTTCGTCATCGGGGGCGGCAAGGCCTCGGGGCGCATGGCCGAAACACTGGAGGAAATGTTGCCTCCGCGTCTGATTTGCGCCGGCGTAGTTACCTGCAAGTCCATCCCCGAAGGATTCCAGGAGCGGAGCATACGGCTGATACCGGCGGGCCATCCCGTGCCGGACGAGAGCGGCGTTGCAGCAGTTGAGCGGATGCTGGCCCTGGCAACAGACTATTCTACCGGCGCCAGCGACCTCGTTGTCTGCCTTATTTCAGGAGGCGGCTCGGCATTGATGCCCTGCCCGGTCGACGGTGTCTCCCTGTCCCACATCCAGAGTGTGACTTCCCTGCTCTTGCACTGTGGCGCCGACATTCACCAGATTAACACAGTGCGAAAACACCTCTCCAGGATCGCAGGCGGGAACCTGGGACGGGCTTTCAGCCCCGCCCGGGTGATCTCGCTCATCATCTCGGACGTCATAGGGAACGACTTGAGCGTTATCGCCTCAGGCCCTACGTCGCCGGACCCGAGCACCTTCGGCGACGCATGGCGCATCATCCTGGACCACGGCCTCCTCGACCGCGTGCCGCCGGCGGTGCTCAACCATATCAAGAAGGGGTGCCAGGGGCTTGCTCCTGAGACGCCCAAATCCCTCGACAACTGCCACAACTACCTCATCGGTGACAGCCGTATCGCGCTGGAGGCCATGGCCGCCGCGGCGAACAGGCTGGGGCGGCGCCCCCTTATTGTCACCTCAGAGATGAAAGGGGACACGGAGACGGCCGCGCGCGCCCTCGCCTTGCAGGTCTCGCGTACGGCCCGGGCGGGACATGACGTCCTTCTCCTCGGTGGCGAGACCACCCCCACGCTCCCCGACACGCACGGGAAGGGCGGCAGGAACCAACACTTCGCCGCCGCATTCCTGGCAGCTCAGAGACGATTCCCCGGCCAGTGGACACTGGTCGCCGCCGGCACTGACGGCTCCGACTTTTTGCCGGATGTAGCCGGCGCAATCGTTGACGACCAGACCGCCAGAGACATGACGGACGCCGAGTTGCGATCTTATGTCAAGGGCTTCGATTCCTGGAGCCTGTTCGAAAGGACTCGCTCTCACATCGTGACCGGCGACACCGGCACCAACGTGGGCGATGTAGTTGCCTGTCTGCTCGAACAGGGTTGACCAGTGCGTCCTGGCATTGTCTAACGTAAAGGAGGACCAACCATGCCCGGCCAGATCGCAAAGAAGCTGCTCGCAAAGCCCGGCCAGAGGATGACCGTATTGAACGCGCCTGAAGGTTACCTCGACGAACTCGGCGAGCTACCTCCAGGGGCCCAGATCATCGCAAAGCCCGCCGGCACGGTCGACTTCATCCAGGTATTCGTGAAAGATAAGGCCGAGCTGGAGTCGGTCATGCCCGGCGCGATCAAGGCGGTCAAGCTCGATGGGTTGTTCTGGATTTGCTACCCGAAAGGCTCGTCGAAATTCAAGACCGACCTCAACCGCGATATCCTCAGGGAAGCAGTGGAGAACTACGGACTGGTGGGCGTAAGCCTCGTTTCCATCAACGATGTGTGGTCGGCGCTGCGCGTCCGGCCCAAGGACAAGGTGGGCAAATAGGGCCCACCCAGGATGCAATCGACTTTGGCCCAATTTGGTAACGCGCATGATCAGCCCATGTGGTCATCCCGATGAATGTATGGCCCAGCCACAGCGCGTTTGCCTGATATCTATCTCCG
>JACPRR010000131.1 GCA_016189825.1 Chloroflexota bacterium | reverse complement strand
GCCGAGTACGCCATGCTTCCTCGCTCCACCGCCACCCGCACACCGCGGGAAAGCGCAACGAAGCCTTCGGGAAGGAGCCAGGAGATACAGCGCCTGGTGGGGAGAAGCATACGCTCGGTGACAGACCTCAAGGCCCTCGGCGAGCGCTCCTTCATCATCGACTGCGACGTTCTTCAGGCCGATGGCGGCACGAGGACGGCCGCCATCACCGGCTCCTACGTGGCCCTGTACAAGGCCCTGTCCGCGCTGGCGCGGCAGGGCATCTTCAATAAGGTCCCCCTGCAACAGCCGGTGGCTGCGGTCAGCGTGGGCATCGTGGGACGTGAGATATTGCTCGACCTGTGCTACGACGAGGACTGCCGCGCACAGGTCGACTTCAACGTAGTGATGACCAAAGCCGGCGAGTTCGTCGAGGTGCAGGGCACGGCCGAAGGCAAGCCCTTCTCCAGGCAGCACATGGACCAGTTGCTCGCCCTCGGCGAAAAGGGCATCAAGGAGCTTGTGGTCGCCCAGGAAGCCGCCATCGCCAGGCTAGAAACAAGGTGAACCGGAGGCGCGGTTTTGCCTGCCCGGTTTGATCAGCGATATATTTCTCTGCGATGGCCCAGGGCAAGCACCGTGACCAGGAACTCCGAATCTACTATCGTATACAGAATCCTGTAGTCACCTACGCGAATCCTGTACTCCTCGCGACCACTGAGCTTGCGCACGCCCCGCGGTCTTGGGTCATCTTCGAGGGAGAGGACCTTTCTCGCAATACGTTCTCGTACCAGTGCCGGCGTCTTCTTCAGTTCTTTTTCTGCGGAAGAACCAATGACGACTCGATACGTCATGCTTTTCGCGTACGGCGCTTCTTCCCAGCAAGACACTCTCTGAAGTCTCTCGTTGACTCGCCGCTGCGTCGCCTGATCAGGGCGATGTCAGCGATATCCTCCTGCAATTCGGCATCGTCCATGATGCGGTCTATGACCGCCTCTCTCTCTGCTCTGGTCAGGGACTTCAGAGCGATGAAGTACACTTCTGCTCTAGATTCCACGACTTTCATGGCCACACCATGGGAACATGATATCATAATTCCTGCGTACACGGCCTCAGTACCTGTTTGTAGAGCCTGCCGCGAAACGTCATTCCGGCCCCCGAGCCGGAATCCAGAACCCCGGGGTGGATCCCGTTTGACTGGATACCGACTGCAGCTTACCCTGAGCGCCACGCCCTTCGAGCCCTTCGAGAGCCTCAGGGGCCACTCAGGAACCATGGCGCCGAAGGACCGGTATGACGAATTGATGCCGGGTCCGTTTCTCGGTGTTGTGGGAGCCACGGAATCGTCGTTGCGAAGCCCGCCTCGGGCGAAGCAATCCCATTTGGCACCAGTGTGACAGCCAACAGCCAGTGGCGCCGGCGCACCCGAGGCTTGGTGCTGAAGGAGATTGCTTCGTCCTTCTGCCGAAGGACTCGCAAAGACAAAAGTGACTCTCACTCGTATTGCGAAGCCCGCCTCAGGCGAAGCAATCCGTGCCACCCCCTCTCCTTAATCCTCTGCCACCAGGGGAGAGGAGAATCCCCGTTACGCTGAATCGCACCAGCAAATGCCGGGACCCGCTTCCGTCCACCCCGTTCCACCGGCACCGGTTGACTATCAGCAGGTATTCTAACTACACTTACTCGTTGCAAACGCTAACGAAGAGGTGACACGCTTATGGAATGGGGCATGGCAAACAGGATGGCCCAGCTCATCCAGAAGGATGGCCGTTGCGTCTTCATGCCGATCGATCACGGCTATTTCCAGGGGCCGACACACAAGCTGGAGCAGCCGGACAAGACGGTCGAGCCGCTGCTCCCCTACGCGGACGGCCTGTTCGTCACCCGGGGCGTGCTCCGCTCTTGCATCGCCCCCACGAACGCGAAGCCGGTGATACTCCGGGTATCCGGAGGGACGAGCGTCATCGGCAAAGACCTGGCTAATGAAGGGCTGACAACGGGCATGGAAGACGCGATCCGGGTCAACGCCTCCGCGGTGGGCATCTCGGTGTTCGTCGGGAGCGACTATGAAAAGGAGTCGCTGCTCAACCTCGCCAAACTGGTCGACGAGGGCGAGCGCTACGGGATACCGGTGATGGCGGTGACCGCTGTCGGCAAGGAGCTTTCCAAGCGCGATTCGCGTTATCTGGCCCTGGCCTGCCGCATCGCCGCGGAGCTCGGGGCACGGCTGGTCAAGACCTACTGGTGCCCTGACGGCTTCGAAAAGGTGGTGAACGGGTGCCCCGTGCCCGTCGTCATGGCCGGAGGTCCGCAGGTCGATACCGAGATGGAGGTGCTTGAGTTCGTCTACGACGGGCTGCAGAAGGGCTCCATCGGCGTTAACCTGGGCCGGAATATCTGGCAGAACCCGAACCCTGTGGGGATGATGCAGGCTATCCGGGGGCTGGTCCACGACGGGCTGACGGCGAAGCAGGCGCTCGACCTCTTCCAGAGCGCCAGGGAAGCAGGCCCCGGGCGGGCTGGTGCTTAGTGTAGCGTTCCAATGACTGCCTTACAATCTCAACATCGTCATTTCCGCGGACGTAGGAATCCGCTTGGCCGCGACGTTCTAGATTCTATCGTTGTGAGGAACCCATGAAGCTTACCGGGACAGTAGAAGAGCTTCGCGAGCAATCTTTCCAGAAGATACTTAAGCGCCACTCCAGAAAACTTAGCTTCGCCCACCGAGTCAAGGAGTTGGAGTCAATTGACATCAACTGGGCAGAATGGATAGATTGGACGAGGATAAAACATCCCGAGACTATCCGGTTTGAACAACCGAAGAAAGACAGACGCGGGAACCGCCGCGGGACATGAGAACTTGCCGGTTGTCATCGGAAAATGCCAGCCCTGCCATAATGCCAGAGCGTTTTGAATGCGCGTAGCAGTCTACTACTCTAACCGCGACGTGCGCCTCGAGCACAGGCCGGCGCCGGAGATCGGGCACGGGGAGGCCCTGATGCGCATCGAAGCCTCCGGCATTTGCGGCTCGGATGTCATGGAGTGGTACCGCAAGGACAAGGTCCCCCTGGTGCTCGGCCACGAGGTTGCGGGAACGGTTACGGAAGTTGGCCCGGGAGTCGGCCGGCTCAGGCCCGGCGATCGCATTGCGGTCGCTCACCATGTCCCCTGCAACACCTGCCACTACTGCCTCACCGGGCACCACACGGCTTGCGACACGCTGCGGGCGACCAACTTCGACCCCGGCGGTTTTGCCGAATTCGTCCGCCTGCCCGCGATCAACGTCGACCGCGGTGTGTTCCACCTTCCGGACAACGTATCCTTCGAAGAGGCAACGTTCGTTGAGCCGCTCGCCTGCGTGTTGCGCGGTCAGCGGCAGGCCGGCATGCGGCCGGGCGCGAGCGTGCTTGTCATCGGGAGCGGGATCGCCGGCCTTCTTCACGTGCACCTGGCGCGTGCGCTCGGCGCTGGGCCCATCGCGGCAACCGATATCTCCGACTACCGCCTCGCCATGGCGCGCAGCCTGGGCGCCGATGCCGCACTTGGCGCCGGCGAAGACATCCCCGCGCGGCTGCGTGAGCTGAACCAGGGCAGGCTGGCCGATACTGTCATCGTGTGCACCGGCGCCCTCACCGCGATCGGCCAGGCGTTGAAGTCTGTCGAACGCGGCGGCGCCGTGCTGCTATTCGCGCCCACGGCACCGGGAGCGACCATACCGCTGTCCATCAATGACTTCTTCTGGCGGAACGACGTCACGCTCACCACGACCTATGCCGGCAGCCCGGCCGATTACCAGGACGCGCTCGACCTCATACATCGCCGCCGCGTGAACGTTGTTGACATGATCACCCACCGGCTTCCGCTGGCAGAGACTGGAGAAGGGTTCAAGCTGGTGGCTGAAGCCGGGAAGTCCGTCAAGGTCATCATCGAGCCTCAGAAATAGCACTTTGCGACGCAGAAACCCGCCATAGTATAATCCCCTTCGACGCCTTCCATCCCACTCGCCAGGAATGGAGGCTCCCGCGAAACGTCATTCCGGCCCCTGAGCCGGAATCCAGAAAGCCTGGGACACCGGGTTCTCTGGATACCGTCCTTCGGCTGAAGGACCGGTATGACGAATTCGCTCAAATTTTGTTCCCATTTCGCGGGACGCTCGGAATGCGACGCGGACCCGCGGGGAGGAGCTCATGCCGGAAGAGTTTCTCATTGCTCAAAACCTCTACAAGAGCTTCAACGGGCAAAAGGCCGTTGACGGCGTCTCCCTCTCCATAAACAGGCGAGAAGTATTCGGACTCCTCGGCCCCAACGGCGCCGGGAAGACCACACCCATCCGCATCATGTCCACGGTGCTCAGGCCCGACCGCGGAGACGTCGTCGTCGGAGGACACTCGCTCAAGTCGAAAGCGGACGCTATCCGGGCGCTCATCGGCGTGTGCCCCCAGGACCTGGCGCTGTACCCCGAGTTCTCCGCGACAGACAACCTGGTCTTCTTCGGCCGCATGGTGGGCCTGGACGGCAAGGAGTCCCGGGCCCAGGCACAGACAGTCCTCGAACTCATCGGCCTTTCCGACCACTGCAAAGGCCGGGTAGAGAAGTTCTCCGGCGGCATGAAGCGGCGCCTGAACCTGGGCATCGCCCTGATGGGCCACCCGCAGCTCCTTTTCCTTGACGAGCCCACCGTCGGGATCGATCCCCAATCGCGCAACAACATATTCGAGACCCTGCGCCGCTTGAAAGAGGAGGGCAAGACCATACTTTACACCACGCACTACATGGAGGAGGCCGACCGGCTCTGCGACCGCGTGGCCATCATGGATGGCGGCAAAGTGGTTGCCCTGGATACCCCCGTCGAACTGAAGAAGAGGCTCGGCCCGCCCGACCGGGTGACACTCGAAGATGTGTTCCTCAAACTGACCGGACGGAGCCTGAGGGACTAACACTTGGTTGCAGCAATTCGCGTCATGTGCGGGAAGAGACCCTTCGTTATCGTTTGCCCTGGATTCTACCGAAGGGCTAAGGGTGACAAGCATGTCATTCCGAGCTTGTCGAGGAATCTCTTCTACGTAACGGCGACCTATGCAGCCAGTGCCGGTCGATAGCATATGCGAGCCGTTCACCTGGCGCTGCTTGAGGTCCGCTCCTACCTAAAGGACAGGGGAGACCTCGCCTTCAGCCTCCTCCTGCCCATCGCGCTGCTCGCGGTCATGCTC
>JACPRR010000140.1 GCA_016189825.1 Chloroflexota bacterium | reverse complement strand
GGCAGCCCCTTGGCCCTGGGGTCCAGAGTTCCATGGAATTGGAGGCGGGACTGGCCCGCGACCATCGGGTAGGCCGAGTAGCCGAGCTTCTCCAGGTTAACAGCATCCTCGAGCGAGACTCCAGTAACGTCGATATCCCCCGACTTCAACATGGCGACCTGCGTGGCCGGCTCCGGCACCAGGGAGATGGTGAGGGTCTTGAAAGCCGGGACCTTGCGCCAGTTGCTGTCCTTGGCCGTGTATTGCACTGAGTCGCCGGGCAGGTACCTGGTCAGCTTCCACGGGCCCGAGCCCATGGGATTCTTCATGAAGTACTCAACACCATTCTTGGTGATGTAATCGGCAGGCGTCACGATGCCCTGGGCCGGAGTGATGTCGGTCATGTAGAACGGCAGGAATGGCTGCGAGCCCTTGGTATATACCCGCACCGTATAGTTGTCCACGACCTCAGATCGGTCAGCAGCATTCCGCATGTTCGCGTAGAGGGCGTCCTTGCTGATGTACCGATCGATGGAAAACTTCACGTCCTTTGCCGTCAGATCAGTGCCGTCGCTGAACTTGATACCCTGATGGACGCGGAAGGTCCAAGAGAGTCCGTCAGGGGCGATATCCCACTTCTCGATGACGCTGGGCGCCAGCTTCCCCGCCTCCATCCGGAAGAACCAATCGTACACCTGGTTCAAGAGGATAGAATCATTCGGACCGTCGGCCTTGATCGGGTCCCACGTCTCCATGCTAAAGCTGGCCACGGCATACCTGAGGTCGCCGTAAGGGCCGGCAGGCGTGGACTGCTTGCTCGTTACCGGCGTTGATGCGGGCTTGGCCGTTGACGTCACTGGCGGCGGCGCTGAAGTCGAAGTCCCCGGACGAGTAGATGTAGTCGTGCCGGTCGTGGTCGTCGCCGGCTTCGCGCATTGGGCGAGAGTGAACAAGATGACCACGAGAGCTGCAATGCTTGTCGCTAACCGCTTCATTCTTCCCCCCTGTTTCGAGCTTGGTCTCTCCCGGACTCTGCTGTTGAGGACAGCCAGAGTTGTTGAAGCTACGGGCAGATAGGACCGAGGCGCTCAGGTTAGGGCGGATTGTACCATGCCCGCTTCGGGACTGTCAAAGCTGCCGAACGGCGGAAACGATGTGGCGACTCCCTTTCACGCGCCTGCAAAGGGCGGATTCCAGCCCTCCGGCAGGGCTATCTTCTTGCTCACCGGGTACCCGATGAAGCCGTTTTGCCCGCAGATGAAGCAGTTGTCCCTGCCCGGGTCGCCGCTCACGGTGATGAGGAAGTCCTCTGGCGACCAAACAATAGGCACAAGCCGGTCGGGATCGCTCGATTCAGCGTATATCCTGGGTATGTCGCCCCGCTCGACCCCCCGGTGCAGCGGCCGGACCACGCGCAGCTTGTCCCACCGGCTCGCGGGGAACCGGGCATGTTGGTACAGGTAGTCCCGCACCGCGGCCTTCGAGTAGCCGCCCCTGGCGATGGCATCGGCGACGCATGGACTCAACACGATCTGGGGCCGCAACCTTCCCGGGCCCAGCAGGGCCAGGTTGAACAGGTATATCTGGATGTCAACGGTCCTGATCGCAAGCCTGTCGAGGATAGACTCCGCGTTGGTCTGCCCGACACCGAACACGGCGAAGAGAACGTCGCTCGAGGTACATGAGTTGACAGTGACGACATTGTCCCCGGCCTGGAATCCCTGGTCGACGCTCATCGGCGGCCAGCCGATCTTGCGCAGGGCGTCCTCGTTCTCAGCCAGCACAACCCTCCAGGTGCCTCCGAAAGTACCCTTGTCGGTCTTGTGCGGCAGGAATCCTGCCACGTTGGTGAGGTACAGGCGCCAGAAGCGGCCGATGCTGGAGGTGGCCTGAAACCCGGTGCGCAGGGCGCCCTGCTCATCGTTGAAGCCAAGCTCCTTGACGATCGGCCCGTTTATGGTAATGAGTACTTCGGTCCCCGGCGTGTGGCCCAGGTGCTCCAGGCCGAAGGCCGGGTCGGCCATGGCCTCCACCAGCGCCACCAGCACCGGCATATATTCGGGGCGGCATCCGGCCATAACACCGTTCACGGCTACGTTCCAGATCGTTGCCTCGCGCTTGTCTGGCAGGAGGGAGCCAAGGGAGCCGGTTGCCGGCCTTGCAGCGAACTTGAGGAACTCCTCCACCTTCCTTATCGTCGGCGGCACGATAGGCAGGCCATCAGTCCACCCGTTGGCGTAGAAGTACGCATTGACCTCTTCGAAGCTGCCTCTGAAGATCGTGTCCGCGGGCCCAGGTTCGGCAACACTGCCCCCGTCAACCGCCGGCTGGACGGTGAGGCTCCTCACTACCTGGTCGGCGATAGCTGTCTCCACGTTCCTCCGGAGCTCATCGAGGCTATGGCTCATGATCTGGCCGGGATAGGGCACCATGGGAAGATTGCGCAGCCCCAGGCCGGCCCCGGTGGCGATCCCCTGCTGCACGAAGCCCTCGCACACCAGCGATGCGCTGGGGATTCCTGCTTTCTCTGCCGGCGCGCTGGCCCGCACCACGGCGGGCGTGCAGCTCCCTCAGCAGCCTACCCCGGATATCACAGCGTCGCAGGAGTACTTCTTGAGCTTGCCCGGCAGCTCGTTGATCGCCTTTGCTTCATCGGGTCCGTGCGTGGGACCGAAGGTCTCGTACCGTTCGAACTTGACCCCCGGGAATCGCCTTGACAGCTCCTCCTCGAGGATGGGGAAGATCTTGTCACCCCGGAAGACCAGATTCCATAGCTCGCCGATGGTCTTGCCGCTCAGAGTGTCGAGGCG
>JACPRR010000130.1 GCA_016189825.1 Chloroflexota bacterium | reverse complement strand
GGGGAAGAGGTTGCCGCCGCCGACAAGCCGGAGCTGGTCAGATGGCGGTCACGCCGCAAACGCCTGGCCGCGACCTGCCTGTTTCTGATACTTAGCTCGTTAGTAATGGGCGTAAGGGTTTCCATGGTCTACGCACCCTGGCTGGTTGTCGTGTTCCTGGTGGCCGCTGCCGTTTTCGCCTGGCGCGCTTACCGCACCCCCGTCCGCATGGGATGGCTTTGAATAGGGAACAAGGATTTGACGTAACGTTAACGGGTTGGTAACATTTGTGGCCTGTATGGGATTCCGGGTGAGGGCCCTGGTCATCGCGCTGAGCAGCGCTCGCGTTTTCCCATTTTGGACCCAGCTATAGGTCAACTGTGCCAGAAAAGATGAAACAACCTGAGGCGAAAGAAAATCCGGCCGGTCGGGCGGAGAGTACCCGCGCCAGCGACGTTCCGGAGGCCGCGCCCGGGCGCAAGAGGACCCGGATCATGATTGCTGCCGGCGTCATCGCTCTGGTGCTCGCGGTACTCGGCGCCGGCTACTACAAGGAATATGTCGCCCCTCTGCGCCGCGTCGTGCTCACGGTCGACGCGCAGGACGTCCGCATGGACTACTTCCTCAAGAGGACGAAGCTGGCCGGGGGCGACTCCATGGCCCAGCTCCAGTCTATGGCGAACGAGCTGGTGACGAAGTTCGGCGCTCCCCGCTACGGCATCTCCGTCACCGCCGATGACGTGGAGAAAGAGCTTCGGGGCAGGGCAAGCAGCGGAGATAAGCCGGCCTCGGACGACGAATTCAAAGAGTGGTACCGGCAGCAATTGAACGAGATGGGGCTTGCCGACAGAGCCTACAGAGATATCGTTCGCACCAGCATCATGACCGACCGCATGCGCACCTACCTGCAAGAGAGGGTGCCAACGAGCGGCGAGCAACTACACGTCTTCGGCATTCTGGCGCCGGACGCCGATATGGCGGCGCAGGCCAAGAAACTTCTCGATGCCGGGAGGGATTTCGCCGAGGTAGCCGCGGGCTTTTCCACTGACCCGTCAGCCGAGCGCGGCGGCGAACTGGGCTGGGTGCCCCGCGGGGTACTGGACGACGAGACCGAAAAGATTGTGTTCGGATTGCCGGTAGGCGGCGTAAGCGAAACGGTGCCGCAGCAAGACGGCGTTCATATCTACAAGGTAACTGAAAAGGCTGCGGACAGGAAGATAGACGACGCCCCACTCCAGGCGCTGAAAAACAAGGCGCTCACCAAGTGGCTGGCGGAGGAAACAAAACAGCATACCGTGAGGTACTACTACGATTCGGACACGTATGCCTGGATAAACGCCAAACTGGCCAAGGGCAAGCCTGAGACTACCACTCCAACGCCGGGCGGTTAGCGAAGGCGGGCAGGGTAAACATGATAAAAGTTGAGAATGTAACCAAGTACTACGGGAAGCGCCTGGCTGTCGACAACATCAGCTTCAGCGTGAAGAAGGGTGAGATTGTGGGCTTCGTCGGCCCCAACGGCGCCGGGAAAACCACGACCATGCGCATGCTCACCGGCTTCCTTGCGCCCAACGATGGCGAGGTGGAGATCGCCGGGCATGACATGCTGAGGCACTCGCTGGAGGCGCGACGATATGTTGGCTACCTCCCCGAGTCCATCCCGCTTTACACAGATATTACGGTCCGTTCCTACCTCGAGTTCGCAGCCAGGCTCAGGGGACTGGAACCTGCGAGGGTGAAGGACAGGATCGACGCCGTCGTCTCGCTCTGTCATCTTGAAGAGTATGTCGACTCGATTATCGGGAAGCTTTCCAAAGGCTTCCGGCAACGCGTGGGGGTGGCCCAGGCGATCATCCATGAGCCCCAGGTGCTCATCCTCGACGAGCCCACTATCGGCATCGACCCCCTGCAGGTGGCGATGACAAGACAGTTGATCAGGGACCTCGGCAAGGATCGCACCATCCTGTTTTCCACGCATATTCTGACCGAGGTGAGCACGGTCTGCGAGCGGGTGATAGTGATGCACCAGGGCAAGATCGTGGCCCAGGACCGCATCGAGAAACTGGCGACCATCTTGCAGGGAGGCCGGCGGCTCCGCATCGAGATATCCGGCCCCGCGGAGCAAGTGGCCAGCCGGCTGCGCAAGGTCGACGGCGTCACCCAGGTCAGCACCAAGGGTTCCCGCCATGTTGTGGAGTGCTCCGGGGCGCAGGACCCGCGCGCCGCCATCATGCAGGCCATGGTTGAAAGCGGCTGGACCGTGCTCTCCCTGGAAGCCCTGGCGATGAGCCTGGAGGATGTATTCCTCAAGCTGATCGCGCGGCAGGAGGCAAAACAATGAAGAACACCGGGACGATCGCACTCAGAGAGCTGACGTCCTACACCACTTCTCCCATGGCGTACGTGGTGGGCGCGGTCTTCCTGGCGCTCACCGGCATCTTCTTCGGCTACAGCTCGGCAACGTACTCCTCGACCAGCGTCTCCGGATATCTCGGGCCGGGCAGCCTCGTGCTCCTGCTCCTGGGCGCCATGCTCACCATGCGGCTCATCGCCGAAGAGCGGAAGATGGGCACGCTCGAGCTGTTGCTTACCGCGCCGGTAAGGGACAGCGAGGTCATTATCGGCAAGTTCCTGGGCAGCCTCGGCCTGCTCACGGCGCTGATCGCGCTCACTCTCTACTACCCGCTGCTCCTCAGCATCTTCGGCGACCCCGACTGGGGCCCGATCTCGGCGGGGTACCTGGGGCTGTTCCTGCTTGGCTGCGCTGCACTGTCAATAGGGCTGTTCGCCTCGACATTGACATCGAACCAGATTGTAGCCGCGGTGGTCAGCGGCGGGATCCTGTTCGCGCTCTGGTTCGTGGGACAGGCAGCCAGCTTCCTGCCCAAGGACCTGGGAAACACCGTCGCCTACTTCTCGCTCTCAAAGTACTACCCTGATTTCACCAGCGGGATGATCGATACCAGGGGGGTTGTCTACTACCTCAGCGTAACAGTCCTCTTCCTGTTCCTTGGCATCCGGTCGCTCGAGAACAGCAGGTGGAACTAAATGCAGAGTAAGTCTACGCTAAGCAGCAACGCTTCCCTCATCGCCATCCTTGGCCTTGCCGCCGTAATAGTCGGCCTCGTGGTCATGCTACTGCTGCCCGGTATCAAGTTCGCCGCATGGGGCGTCCTCGGAATAGGGGTGGCCCTGATGGTGCTGGCGCTCGTCGTCGAGTTCAGGACGGTGAGGACCAGCCTCACCAACCGGCGCGGGCGGTTCAGCGCCGGCACTACCGTGATGGCCTCCGTCTTTGTCGGCATCATTATCCTCGGCAACGCCATCAGCGTCGGCAAGTACCATCGCTTCGACCTTACCAAGCTGTCGCAGTACACGCTCAGCCCGCAGACGAAGGACGTGCTCGCGGCGCTCAAGGACGAGGTGGATGTGGTCGCCTTCTTCGCCCCGACCAAGGACCCTAATGACATGATCCCCTACGCCTCCTTCCTGCTCAGCAAGTACCAGGAGCAGACTGACAAGGTGAAGGTCCAGGCGGTCGACCCCGAGGCATTCCCGGACATGGCCAGGCAGTACAAGGTCGATCAATACCAGACCGTGGTCTTCCGCGCCAACGGCCATGACAAACTGGTCCTGCCCCAGGAGATCCAGGCGCAGGCGGAGTATGCGTTCACCAGCGCCATCCTTCAGGTTACCGGCACCGTCCAGAAGAAAGTCTACTTCCTCACCGGGCACGGGGAAGGCGACAACGGTTCCGCCGCGGCCACCGGATTCAGCTCCGCCGCCCGGGGCTTGCAGGACGACCTCTACCAGGTAGCCACGCTTGACTTTATCAACAATCAGACTGTGCCGGATGACGCCTCCGTGCTGGTTATCGTGGCGCCGACAAAGGCCCTGGCGGCCAACGAGAGCGCCGCTATCCTGCACTACCTCAAGTCCGGCGGGACCGCGATGATACTGGCGGACCCTGGCTCGCCTGAGACCATCAACCAGCTCATTGCCCCCTGGGGCCTGAGCCTGGCTTCAGATACGATCATCGATCCGGCGTCGTTCGCCACGCCGAACAAGAACTCACCTACTGTTTCCCGGGAGCGGAACGCCTTCAACCTGCCCATCATGTACTTTCCAAACGCCACGGCAATCAATCTGCCGAAGAAAGCCGACAAGAACGTCAGCATGCTGCCGCTCGTGGTAACCACTCCGCAATCGTGGCTCGAGAAGGACGCCAGCAGCCTGAAGGCCCCGGTATTCGATCCCAAGGCCGACACCAAAGGCCCGTTCAACCTGGGCATCCTTGTAGCCGCCGCTCCCACCGAGATCGGAGTGCGCACGCTGCTGGACCCGAATATAGCTACCCGTCTGGCGGTGATCGGCGACTCCGACTTCGCCTCCAACCAGCACTATGACAACGGCAATAACAGCGACTTGTTCCTTGACACCGTGAGCTGGCTCACCGAGCAGACACAGCTAATAACGGTGCGCCATAACGTTCTCCCCTTCCGCAGGCTGATCGTGGGCCCCGAGCAGGAGACCTTCATCAAGTACTCCGCCGTCGGGCTTCTGCCCTTCCTGGTGCTGCTCGGCGGGGTGATCGTCTGGTGGCGGCGGAGATAGTGGACTTGCCGCGAAAAAAGAGGGAGGCCCCGTGAGGCGCAGGAATATCCTTATCCTGGTAGCGATACTGGTCGTACTTGGAGGGTACTTCGGTATTTCCAGGTGGCCCAAGGCCAAGCCACCCTCGCCTCCTGCGGTGAATGCCTGGGCCATAGACAGGGCCGACCTGGCACGTTTCTCGGTCCGGCTCACCAGGGACGCCAGGAGCGCGACCTTCGTGCAGGCGGCTGACAGCACCTGGCACTTTGACGATGCCGGGAAGAGCCCGACGGACCCGAACCGCTGGGGCGGCATTCCGCTGCTCCTGAACGGCCCGAAGACAGAACGGATCATTGCCAGGGACGCCAGCCCGGACCTCCTCGCCAAGTTCGGCCTGACACAGCCCCAGATGACAATCGTGCTCACACTGAAGAACGGGGCCATTCTGAATATCGCCGTGGGCGACCAGGTGCCCAACGGGAGCGCGTTTTATCTGCGGGTGCCGAACTCGAACGACGTCGCCACTGTGGACAACTCGTGGTTCGTCGTTTTCCAGAACCTCGTCGAGAACCCTCCGCTGGCGCCCCAGGCCCCCGGCGCCCCCCAGCCTGCCAGCCGCTAGCCGGGGCGCCGTGTATAATGGGCGATAGAGCCTGGCATCCTGAGTCAGAAGTTAGTTCTCGAAGCGTCATTCCGGCGAAAGCCGGAATCCAGAACAACCCCGCGCCCCTGACTGGATTCCGGATCGGGTCCGGAATGACGGGGTTATTCGCATGTGCTATCAAGATGGCACCGCAAAATGGTGGCACAGGCGTCTCTGCCTGTGCTTCGGTCTGTCATCTTGACTGCAAATTGGAATTAGTAAGCATTCTTCAGACTCTGGAGACTGGCCCAAAGTTGCCGTTATCGCGTGGGGAGTGTAATGCCATGAAGCCGCCTGCCGGCGTCAAGAGGCGCCCCAATCACAAGCTTTATATCGCTGCGCTGCGCAAGATGACGCCAGAGCAGCGGTTGATGAAAGCCTTCGAGCTGTCCGAGTTTTCGAAGCAGCTATTCCTTCACGGCCTGCGCAAGAGCTTCCCCGAAAAATCATCGGCTGAAATAACCAGGACATACCTCGATCGCCTGGAAAAATGTCACAACAGGAACTACTGAAGCGGGTCGTCATGGCTCTCGACGAAGCTGGCATCGACTACATGGTGACCGGCTCCGTCGCCTCCAGCCTTCACGGAGAACCGCGCTCCACGCATGACGCGGATCTCCTCGTTTCCATCAACGCCACTGGGGCGAAGAAGCTGGCCGCGGCTTTCCAGCCCCCTGCCTATCACCTGGACCCGGAAGCAATGGCGGAAGCCATCGCCGCCAAAGGCATGTTCAACCTTATCGACATCGAAACTGGCGACAAAGTAGACTTCTGGGTGCTGACGGACGAGCCTTTTGATCGGTCGCGGTTCGCCCGGAAATATCAAGAGGAATTCGCGGGAGTCCGGCTGAAAGTCCCCACACCTGAAGACACCATCCTCGCCAAGCTATGGTGGGCCGCTCTGAGCGGGGGCAGCGAAAAGCAATTCGGGGATGCCCTGCGGATTTACGAACTGCAACATGCCAGGCTCGACCGGGCCTATCTCGCCGAGTGGGTTAAAAAGCTCAACCTTGGCCCCCTTTGGGAAAGGCTACAAAGGGACGCGGAAGTCATATAGTACCGCCCAACCCCCAACCGGTTGATCACTCTTCCCTGAGTGCTGTATACTTACCATTGCAGATGTATAGCTCATTAAGGTGGCACAACAAATGTCTCCCAGGATGAAGAGGACGCAAATCTATCTTGATGCCGCAGTCGACGCGGAGTTGCGCCGGTTGGCTGCCCGCCGAGGGGTGTCCAAGGCCCAACTGATACGCGACTGCGCGCGCATCCTCGTGGAAGAGGACAAGGCCACACAAGACCCGCTGCTGAACATAGTCGGCATGATTAGCGGCGGTCCGGACAATCTCTCCGAAGAGCACGACCGCTACCTCGCCGGGAGAGAAATTTCGAGCTGGGAGAAATGAAAACGGGACTCCGCCGAAACGCAAAAACTGTACGAATGCCCCGGTCTGCCAGCCGTGTTACCTCACGTCATACTGGCCCTTCGGCGCCACGGTTCCTGAGCCTGTCGAAGGACTCGAAGGGCGTGGCGCTCAGGGTAAACTGCAGCCGGTATCCAGACGTTCCCCCAACCACCCTGGTTTCTGGATTCCGGCTCGCGGGCCGGAATGACGAGCTTCGCGGGAGCTTATGAAAACGGTCTTCGTCGACACGTCGGCCTGGTACGCAGTGGCGAACGCCACCGACCGGAACCACGGGCCGGCGAGCGCGTTCCTGGCTGAGATGGCGGGAACCTACGCCAGGATGACCACCACCAATCTCGTTATCGGCGAGACGTATACGCTTATCCTGTCAAGGGCTGGCCGCAGCGTTGCCCGGAAGTTCCTGGGGGCGATGAGAGATTCCAGCCATGTCAACCGCGTGTTCGTGTCCGAGGCCCTCGAGCGGCGGGCCTACGACTTGATTGAGCTTCACGACACCATCCCCTTGAGCTATGTGGACGCAACCTCTTTTGCGGTGATGAACGACCTCGGCATAACCGACTGTTTCGCTTTCGATCATCACTTCGCCGCCGGCGGGTTCACCCTTGTCCCTTCGGTATAGGTCCCGTGTTGGCCTGAACTCGCGTTCGGTGTATCATTGAGTGGGTCCGAGAGTATCTCACAGGTAAATTGACTATGTTTAAGTGGCTTGGCAAACTTGTTGACTCCAACGAGGCCGAGATCAAGCGCCTGCAACCCGCGGTGCGCCACATCAACGACCTCGAGCCCGAGATGGAAAGGTTGTCCCCTGAGGAGCTGAAGGGCAAGACCCCCGAGCTCAAGGAGCGGCTCGGCGCGGGGGAGTCGCTGGATGACATCCTTCCCGAGGCCTTTGCCGCGGTGCGCGAAGCAGCCAGGCGGACCATCGGCCAGAGGCACTTCGACGCCCAGCTCATGGGCGGCATGGTGCTGCACCAGGGCAAGATCGCCGAGATGAAGACCGGCGAGGGCAAGACGCTGGTGGCAACGCTGCCGCTCTACCTCAATGCGCTGGGCTGTTGCGGCTGCCACCTGGTCACCGTGAACGACTATCTGGCCAAGCGCGACGCCAACTGGATGGGCGCCATCTACCATGCCCTCGGCATCAGCGTCGCCGTCATACAGCACGAGGCGTCATTCCTTTACGATCCCGCCTTCGACTCGGAGCAGGCTGCCTGGAAACACCTTCGCCCCCTCGCCCGCCGGGACGCCTACGCCGCCGACATCACCTACGGCACAAACCATGAGTTCGGCTTCGACTACCTTCGCGACAACATGGTGATGGACGCTGCGCAGTGCGTGCAGAGGCCGCTGCACTACGC
>JACPRR010000129.1 GCA_016189825.1 Chloroflexota bacterium | reverse complement strand
CCGGGCAACCTATGACAATGCCGTCGATCTCCTGTTGATCGAACGCAGCCCGAAGCCTGTTCACCCGTAGCTGAGTGGTTTCGGAATACATCAATCTGCTGCGAGGATATCCAGGGCGGCAACATAGCCCCGCCAGCCCAGGCCGCTGATCTGGCCCCTGGCGATAGGTGCTATGACCGATGTCGCGCGCCACTGCTCCCGGGCATATATGTTTGAGAGGTGGACCTCGATCACCGGCAGACCTGTATCCTGGAGCGCGTCACGCAACGAAAGCCCGTAGTGGGTCAGGGCTCCCGGGTTGATAACTATGGCGCCAGATCCAGACGCCTCGGCCTGGATGAAGTCCACCAGTGACCCTTCGCTGTTCGATTGGTAGGTCGCTACCTCTATGCCAAGAGCGGCGGCATGCTCCTCAATCGATTTGTTGATGGAGTCAAGCGTTTTCGAGCCGTACACGGCCTGGTCTCGCTTCCCCAGGAAGTTGAGGTTTGGACCGTGCAGGACGATGACCCTGAGTTTGCGACTTTTCTTTGCCATGCGTCATCCCTCGTTTAGCAGCGATGCCAGCCACAAGGCTTGACCCTACATGTCATCCGTCTTCTCGCCGGCTGTCGCACCCACCGCCGCAGATTCAGCAGCCTCTTCTTCGACAAGTGGCCCAGAGTAGCTGCATTTGAGGCATTTTACCCTGCCCCGCCCTGCCAGCGTCAGAAGCCCGTTGCACTCCGGACACGGAGTCGCGATAGGCCGCCGCCCGGTGACGAACTCGCACTTGGGGTAGGTTATGCAACCCCAAAACGGCCTCTTGCGCTTGTTCTCACGTTCAATGATCTCCCCGCCGCAGTCCGGACAGCGGACACCGATCTTGACGAAGAAGGGCTTCGTGGTCTTGCACTCGGGATACCCTGTGCAGGCCACAAACTTGCCAAACCGCCCCAGCTTCACCACCAGGGGTTTGCCGCACTTTGGGCATGCTTCCCCTGCCGGCTCTTCCTTGAACTTGACCCGCTCCACGCTAGCCATGGCGCGAACCAGGTCCTTTTCGAAAGGAGAGTAAAACTCCCGGAGTACAGGAACCCATCTCTTTTCCCCTCTGGCGATCTCATCGAGCTCTTCCTCCATGTGAGCGGTGAACCCGATGTCGGCGACGTCAGGGAAGTTCTGCGTGAGAAGATCACTGACCACCATGCCAAGCTCTTCGGCGTGGAACCTGCCCTGCACTTTCTTTACGTAGTCGCGCTGGACAATGATGGTCACGATCGATGCGTACGTGCTCGGTCGCCCAATGCCCTTCTGCTCAAGGGCCTTTACCAAAGACGCTTCGGTATATCGTGGTGGTGGTTGGGTGAACCGTTGCTCAGGTTGCGGCAGGTCCAGAAGGTCGAGGGGATCGCGCTCTGCCAGGGTTGGCAGGGCCGCCTTGCCATCGGCGGCCTCATCCTCCTCGTCCTTGCCTTCGGTGTACAGGGTGCTGAATCCTGGGAAGGTCACTACCGCCGTGCTGGCGCGCAGCAAATACCGTTCACCATGAGGCTCTACATGGGCGGTCACGTCGACCGTCGTCGAGTCCATGACCAGTGCTGCCATTTGGCTTGCGACCATGCGCTTCCAGATGAGGTCGTACAGTTTGAATTGGTCTCCATCCAGGTACTGCTTCAGCATTGACGGTTCGCGCATTACGCTGGTCGGCCGTATCGCCTCGTGCGCTTCTTGGGCGAATTTCCCCTTTTTCACGAAATGCCGGGCGCTGGCTGGCAGGTAGCTTGCCCCGTATTTTTGTTTTATGAATTCCCTGGCTTCTGCCAGAGCCGAAGGTGCGATGTGCGTCGAATCCGTGCGCATGTAAGTGATGAGCCCGACGGTCCCCTCGTCGCCAACAGGAAGGCCCTCGTAAAGCTGCTGGGCAACGAGCATAGTACGCTGGGCTGAGAACCTCAGCTTGCGCGATGCCTCCTGCTGCATGGTGCTGGTAATGAATGGCGGAGCCGGCTGGCGCGACACTTCCTTCTTCTGGACGGCATTGACCACATAGCGTGCACCGCGGAGCTCTTCAACGACCCTTCGTGCCTGGTCTCCGGTTCCCAAAGGGAGTTTCTGCCCTGACTCCAGGCCCACGAAATCCGCCCAGAACGATGCCTTGTGATAGTTCGGCTTTGCCAGCTCGGCCTTGATGACCCAATATTCCTGGGGCTTGAACGAGGCAATCTCCCGCTCACGATCAACAACAAGCTTGAGGGCGGAGGACTGCACGCGGCCTGCCGACAGGCCTTTTCGCACTTTCCTCCACAGCAGAGGACTCAGCTTGTATCCGACGAGGCGGTCAAGAATGCGGCGGGCCTGCTGGGCATCCACTAGATTCATATCGATGGACCGCGGATGACGGAATGCCGTCTCCACGGCGTCTTTCGTTATCTCGTGGAATGCAACCCGACGGATCGGTATGTCGTCTTTGGTGAGCTTCGCAGCCTCGACGAGGTGCCACGATATTGCTTCGCCCTCACGGTCTGGATCGGTCGCGAGGTATATCGCCGAGGCCCCATTTGCGGCTTGCCGGATTTCGGCGATGATCTTCGCCTTGTCTTTGAGATTCACGTACTTGGGAGTGAATTCGTTCTCGATGTCGACACCGAGGGCGCCCTTAGGCAGATCGCGGACATGTCCTATCGACGCCTTGACGTCGTAGCCCTTGCCCAGCATCTTCACCAGAGTCCGCGCCTTGGCGGGCGATTCAACGATGACCAGTTTCTGTGGCACTCTCACCTCTTTGCCAGCACGTAGTTCATTCCACCCAACTGCCTGACCACACCTTTCAGTTCCATGAGCGCAAGAGCGCTGGCCACCTCGGATGTGCGCAGGCCGCTGCGACGGCATATTTCGTCAATGTGCGCCGGCTCCGCCGACACATGGGCCAGGAGGACCGATTCGGCATCGCTTGCCGCGAGCACTTCTTTCATCTCCATCTGTTCTGCAACCATGGACAAGTTCAACTCAGCCAGTATATCAGTATAGTCAACAACGAGTTTTGCTTCACTTCGCTGGATGAGCATGTTGGTGCCCTTGCTCATCGGCGACACGATAGTCCCCGGGACAGCGAACACCTCGCGGTTCTGGTCGATCGCCTGGCGCGCGGTGACTATCGCCCCGCTGGTCTCACCTGCCTCCACAACGAGAACGCCCAGACTCATCCCGCTCATAATGCGGTTGCGGCGCGGGAAGTTGTCCGGCTTCGGGCGTATCCCGATCGGGTACTCACTGATCAGCGCGCCATTCTCCATCACCCGCCGCGCCATATCGACGTTCTCGGCCGGATAAATGTTGTCAAGTCCGCCGGCAAGGACCGCGATTGTCCGCCCGCCGCTTTCCAAAGCAGAACGGTGCGCAATTGAATCGATGCCTCGTGCCAGCCCACTCACAATTGTAACACCGGCACGCACCAGGCCGCCGACCATATCGACAGTTACCTGCTTGCCGTACATGGTCGGACCCCTGGTTCCCACCACTGCGACGCAGCAAAGGTCGGCAGGCAATAACTTGCCGCGCACGTAAATGACAGGCGGGTAGTCATGTATCTCCTTGAGGCGCGACGGGTAGCTGGCATCGGCACAGGTGATTGCCTGCACTGAGTAAGATGCGAGATGTTCCATCTCTTGCTCAGGTGAGATTCGGGAGCGTACGCTCACAATTGACGAGACGGTCCTGGAATCGAGTCCCGCCTGTCGGAGTTGCTCCGCAGGCGCTGACCAGGCGGACTTCAGGTTGCCGAAAAACGCTTCCAACTGAGAGAACCTGACGCGTCCTACTCCGGGAACCCTGCTGAACGCAACCCAGTACGCTAGTTCTTCCATACGTTCGATTATTGCCAGTCGTACTCACCCCGGGGCAGATGGCGGAGAGGGCGGGATTCGAACCCGCGGTCGCTTTCGCGACACACGCTCTCCAGGCGTGCCTGATAGTCCACTCCAGCACCTCTCCGCATGATCGGGCGAACCGGGTCAACAGGCCATGACGTTATTTCCTGCGGGGCGTTCCTTCCGCTTGCCGATTGGCGGAGAGGGTGGGATTCGAACCCACGTTCGCCTTGCGACGAATCCGCTTTTCGAGAGCGGCACCATCAACCACTCGGTCACCTCTCCTTGGCATATCTATACCGTATCTGAGCCACTGGGCGACATAAGTTGCCCTGCATGCGCTTTTGCTACCGTTTTGCTACCGCGTATTTTCACGGACCTGTTTTACAGCTTGGGAGCAACCAGTTTGTCAAAGCCTACGGCGGCAGCCTCTTGCATCCCTGGGGCTACATGGCTGTAGGTGTCAAGCGTGACGGCTATTGTAGCATGGCCTAGCCGCTCCTGCACAACCTTCGGGTGCACACCCTGTTTCAGCAGCAAAGAGGCGTGGCTGTGCCTGGCGTCGTGGAAGCGTATCACTTTCAGGCCGGTAGCGGCGGCGAGAATGGCCCAAGCCCGGCTCACAGTGTTCGGACGCAATGGCTTGCCGTCGTAATGGCTGAACACCAGGTCGTTGTCCCTCAGCGTTCCGCCCAATGTGTATTTTTCGAGTGACTGGTTCTCGCGGTGCCTTTTTAACAAGAGGTTGAGCGAAGGCGGCATGGCTATGGTGCGGCGACTCCGGGCCGACTTTGGCTCGGTGAACACGTAGCTTCCATCCTTCAAGTGGTGAATGCTGCGGCTGACAGATACCTGGCTGAAGACGAAGTCAATGTCACTCCACCGCAACGCCAGCAACTCGCTTCGCCTCATTCCGGTGAATAAGGCGGCATAGAACAGGGTGTGATAAGGCGTTCCTTCGGCTGCCTCAAGGAAGCGGGCGATCTCCCCCTCATCCCATGTGTGCATCTCGGCGCGCCTGGCGCGGGGCGGGTCCACGGCGTCGGCTACGTTGCGACCTACCAGACCCCACCTGAGTGCCGTCTGTAGGGCCTTATGGAGGACGACATGATGATAGCGCACTGACCGGGCGCTCATGCCTTGGTTCAGTTTCGCTGTGTATTGCTCCTGGAGATGGGCAGGCCGCAAGCGCACCAGGGCAACATTACCCAAGGCAGGTGAAAGGTGCACCCGGACAATGCTTTCGTAACGCTCGAAGCTGCGCGGGGTGAGGTTAGGCTGGGCGTAGTCGGCCAGCCACTTCTCCAGGTATTCGGCAACGGTGGCCTTGCCGGGCTTGACGAAAGTCCCGCTGTCAAGCTGGGTCAGAAGCTCGCTTAGGCGCGTTTCCGCTTCCTTTTTCGTCCCTTTGACGCTCACCCACTGGCGCTTGCGCTTGCCAGATACCGGGTCGTTGCCGATGCTCAAGACGATCGAGTAGCTGTTTCCTGAACGTTTGACTATATGGCCTCTCATTATGCTCTCCTCCCCTTGGGAACTTGCCTTCCTCGCGGCGGAAGCGGGATTGTCCCATCGAGTTGTCCTTGACGCGCTGACTGTGGGTCTTTTGCCTTCTCTTGTTGGACCATTTCCCTGAATACATCCACGAAGGTGGTCGTCCAGTATCCTGGTTGAGACATGGTGGCGAGTGCCTTCTGCTTCCTGTCTTCTGTCACCGTCTCTTGGCCCCTGGTTATCACCTCATACCACCACAATTGCAACTGACGCCAATCCCTTGTATCTGGGCTTGGAATAACCTTGTGACAGATCTCGATAGATGAGAGTGTTTCGGCGAACTTTGCCAGTAATCCGATGTTGCCAGCCTGAACCGACTTGTAGAGCCGTCCTACCCACTTGGCTTCCCTCACCGATAGGGGCATCTGGCGCTTTTCCTGGCAGTGCATCCAAACGT
>JACPRR010000127.1 GCA_016189825.1 Chloroflexota bacterium | reverse complement strand
GCCGCGCAAGCAGCTCTTGATTTCTCCCTCAGACTCGATCCTGGTAATGACGCCGTCTTCGACGTGGAGCACCATCGGGCACGCCCCGCCACAGTGGCTGTTACAGGTGGTCCTTATGAGCTTCTCGGACACGTTCTACCTCGCGAGGCCCCAAGGACCGCTATGAAGGGGTCGAAAGCACCCTGCGGAGACCCGGCCCCGGGCGGCCGCTATTTTCCCCACAGCTCGGGAACGGCGTACTCCAGACCGGCGCGCTTCAGCGTTTCCGGAAGCGGCTTCCCCGTTTTGCTGTCCCATCCCATGTTCTCATAGTACTTGCTGCGCAGCTCATTCCAATAGGTCATAATCGTCTTGCCCTTGGAAGGGCCGTCAACGGGCGCCGAGCCGTAGCGGGGTGAGGGGGCATCCATCTCGGCGGTGTGGCCGTGCCTCACGTTGAACGCCCGGAGGAGATGCACGGCGCGCCGGCCAATTTCCATGCCCTCGGCGGGCGTGACGTCCCAGCCCGTGGCAGCGCTGAACCCCTCGGCGAGCAACTTCACGTCCTGCCTGGAAATGAACTTGCAGATGCCCAGGCTGTCCTCGAAGTGGTTCGAGCCCTTGAATAGCGAGTTCCAGGCCAGCGTATCTTCCGGAGAGTTGTTATGCTTTTCGGACGGCTTGGCCGGCAGGCCGAGGTCGGCTGGATTGTTCATGGAGTAGCCCTCGTCGGTAGCTATCTGGGTGAGGCAGGTGTCGAAGAGCTTTGGCCAGCGGTTACGATGGTCATGCCCCTTCGGGGAAACCCCCTTCATGGTGTGGATGGCGAACTGGGGGGCATCTCCGCCGATACGCTGCGCCGCCCTCATCGCGCCTTCGGCCAGCACGTCGCCGAGCCCTTCGCGCCTGGCGATCTTCTTCACCATCTGGCGCGCGGCTTCGTAGTTGCCCCACCTGAGCTCAAGCCCATCGGTGTCCTTGGTGGTCAGGACCCCCTTTTCGAAGCATTCAATGGCCAGCCCGAGCGTCCAGCCAGTCTCGTTGACGTCCAGACCAGCGCGGTCTATGTCGTTGGACAGGACGATGGCCGCGGTAGCATCAGTATTGCCGATAACGGGTCCGCAGGCGGCCAGGCATTCGTATTCGGGCTCTTCCCCCACGTAGCCCTTGAAGGGTCCTTCGGTTATGGTGAGGGTGTGGCAGTGGCGCATGCGACAGGCCCAGCACGGGGTCGGCTTGGGCTCGAAGTGGCCGCGAATGTACGGACCGCCGAACTTCTCAAGCTTCTCGGGCTCGATCTCGAAGATGCAGGTGGTGTAGTTCTTCACCGGCACCAGACCGTCCTTCGCGATAGTCCGGTCGTAGAGCGTGCTGAGCGTCCCCCATTTGTAGTGGTTGTCATTAGCCGCGATCAGGTTGTCCATGAACTGCTTGCCGATGGCGTTAACCCGGTCCTTATCCTTCAGGGGCACCGGGATCTTGCCTCGCGCCACAGCGATCGCCTTTAGTTTCTTGGAACCCATCACCGCGCCAACCCCGTTGTGCGAGGCGACGTGCCCCTTGTCGACGACCATGGCCGCATATCTGACGAGGTTTTCCCCGGCCGGGCCGATGCTCATGACGCTCATCTGCTTTTCAGGGTAATTCAGCTCGCTCTTGACCGCATCTTCCGTCTCGACTGTGTCTTTGCCAAGCAGGCCGGACGCGTCCTTCAGCTCTGCTTTCCCGTCATGGATGTAGAGATACACCCACTTCCTGGATTGGCCCTGGAGGATAATCCCGTCGTAGCCGGAGAACTTCAGAAACGCGCCGAAGAAACCGTTGGCCTGGGTTGCCGCGGAGCCGTTGCTCAATGGGCCTTTGCTCACCACCGAAATAGTGCCTGTTCCACCGATCGTGGTCCCTCCGAGGGGGCCGGTGGCGACAATGAGGCGGTTCGCGGCGTCAGACCATTCCACGCCTGCGGGGACCTCATCGTAGAGATACTTGGCGCCTATACCCGTCCCGCCGGCGAACTTTCGGGCGGTGTTCGGATCAAGCGGCTCATCAGAGATCTTGCCGCTGCTCAGGTCAACCCTGAGTAGCTTCCCGGCGTACCCGTACAGTGTTTCCATGGTTTCTCCTTCTGTTCCCTTATCCCCCGGTGTATACGGGGAGCAGGATTACTGTGTCTCCGTCATGCAGCTTGACTGTCGCCAGGTCGTCAGTGGGGAGGACGCAGTCGTTCAGGACGGCGAGGACTCCTTCGCTCAGGTTCCCCGTTTCGGCGTTGAGAATGGCCTTGCGAAATGCGCCGTCGCTGTCGGCAAGGCCGGCGAGCACGTCCTTGAGCGAGTCCCCTTCAGTGATGTCCCTGTCCAGGACCAGCCAGTTGGTGGCCCTCGGGCGCAATACGCTTGCCAGCGATGGAGTGAGTTTTATCCAGGCCTTGCCCATTGCTTTCAGTCTATTCCTCGACGGAAATCATCGAGGGCACGATTTGGGCCAGCTCATCGAGGCTGAACTTCCCCTCCTTGCGGAACAGGACATCGACATCCCCCAGCTTCAGGGGCTGGTTGTACAGGCAGATCTCCCCACCGCAGGCGTAGATGAACTTCCCGGTGATGCCCCTGGCGTCGTCGCTCGCCAGGTAGGCGACCATCGGAGCCACGTACTCGGGGCCCGGCCTTTCTGCGCCCTCTGGATGGGACTTGTCGTGAGCTGCATACCCCTTGTGCGGGAAAAGCTGGGTAATTGCGCTGGGGAGCACGCAGTTAACGGTAACGTTGTGCGGCTTCATTTCCTTCGCCAGGCAGGAGGTGAACCCCATTACCCCCGCCTTGGCCGCCGCGTATGAGAGGTTCAAGCCGTTGAAGGCGCCGCGGGAGGAGAAGTTGATGATACTTCCTGCCTTCTGCTTG
>JACPRR010000122.1 GCA_016189825.1 Chloroflexota bacterium | reverse complement strand
GTCGAGTACTATGAGGCCTACCGGGACGAGCTTCGCGACCGGGTGCGCCGGGGGTTTGTCCCCGTGGGCGAGGAGAAGCTGCGACTGGTGTGGGGGATCACCGGCCCCTATGGCAGCGGTATCTGGGACTATCTTGCCGGCCGCGGTGTATCGGTGCCCTGGTGGCACTTCGGTGGCGCCGGCAGGCGCTTCTTCAAGCCAGGCTACGAAGACGACGCCGAGTTCGGCAGAAAGCTTTCCCCGCTGGAAGAGGTGGGGCGCATGATGCTTTACAACTCCTGGGGCGGCGACGGCGAGCGCTGGATAAGGGACACTGTCTTCGTATGCAAGGAGTTCAAGGCGGACGGCATCGTCCAATTCGAGCAGACCGGGTGCCAGCCGATCATGGGCGTCGGCCAGATCATCAAGGAGCGCATCGAAAAAGAATTGGGCATCCCCTGCTGGAATGTCGAGGGCAGGATGCTGCTCGGGCGCACCGAGCGCACCGAGGCCGAGTTCATGGAAGGACTGGAGTCCTTCGTCAACCTCTGTTTTGAAAGGAAGAAGGGAAGGTAGCCATGGGCAATTCGATGGAGGCACGGCTTCAGGAGCTCGTCGCCGCCAATGTTGAGGAGAACCGGGCCAGGTGGGCGAAGCAGTGGAAAGAGAATGGCGGCAAGGTCGCAGCGACCCTTTGCACGTATGTGCCCCCGGAGTTGCTCCACGCCGCAGGGTTCCTTCCCTGGCGCGTGTCCGGCACGTGGGCGGAGTCGACTCCACTCGCCCTTCTCTACCGGCCGTCCTGGTCATCACCGCGTAACATGAGGATACTGGAATCGGTCCTCCAGGGAGAGATGGACTTCGTCGACGCCGTCATCGGCTCCGATTGGGACATCGACTTGAAACGGACCTGGGATGAGTGGCATGCGCTACGGAAACCGAAGTTGTCGCACATCATATTCATCCCCAGGTTCGTGTCGGACATCCACTACCGGAAATTCCGCTGGTCGCTCGAGAAGTTGGTTTCGGCCATTGAAAACGAGTTTGGCGCCAGGATCAGCGAAAGTGCGCTCGAGCAGTCCGTCCGCGTGTACGAGGAGATGCGCAGGCTGGTCAGAGAGATGTACGAGTTGAGGAAGAGGGATGCGCCCGCAGTCAGCGGCGCCGAGGCGCTGGGCATTACCACGGCCGCGCAGGTGATGCCTCCGGAAGAGTTCAATAAGGAACTTGCTGCGCTGTTGCCCTATCTGCGAACGCGGAAGGCCCCTTTGGAGCGACAAAGGCCGCGCCTCCTCGTTTCCAGCGATTTCCTTGACGATATTCGCTACCTCGACCTGGTCGAGCAAGTGGGGTCTGTCGTCGCCATGGACGACCTTGACACCGGAAGCCGCCAATTCTGGACGAGGATCGGCGAACTGGGGAAAGACCCACTGCTCACCATCGCAAAGGCGTATCTCGACCGTCCCGGCTGCCCGCGCATGGGTGACTGGGAAAGCCAGGTAGACCAGGTCGTGAGCTGGGTCAAAGAATACCGGATCGACGGGGTCCTGGAGCTGAGGCTCAATTACTCGATGATCAGGCACTTCAGGACCCCCGTATTCAAGTCGGCGCTGGAAGGGGCCGGAGTGTCCTTCCTCAGTCTGCCCCGGGAGCACCAGTTCTCCAATGAATCCCAGTTGAGAACCAGGATAGGCGCATTCATAGAGCTCATCGAGGCGTCGCCAGCGCGGGCCTGACGGGCACGGCGTTTTTGGTTGACTTTGGTGTGTTGCTCACCTACAATCTCACGATAGTAATGACCAGGGAGGCTGCCACATGGGCAAATACTACATACGTCCCATCCCCATAACCAAGGGCCCTCGCGACCGGTCCATGTTTACCGGGTTGTACCATGGACAGGCCATTGACAGCGTCAAGTATATCTGGCTGATCGAAGGCGCCGGGCAGAAGGTGCTCGTGGACGCCGGCCAGACGGCACAGGGTTACATGCCGCGCGAAAAGAAAGAAGAGCGCAATATCCAGTCCCCCGGTGAAGGGCTCGGAAAGCTGGGCCTCAGCCCCAGGGACATAGATATCGTCATCCTCACCCATATGCATTATGACCACATGGCCCTGGCCTCAGAGTACACGAGGGCGAAGTTTGTCGTTCAAAAGGCGGAGCTGGATTTTGGACGGAACCCGCATCCGGTTAGAGCCCACAGCTACGACCACAAGCTATGGGAACCGCTGCCTCTGGACGTAGTAGAAGGCGACAAGCAGATTATCGACGGGATAAGGGTCCTGCTGACACCGGGGCACACCGTGGGCGGGCAGTCGGTAGCGGTTGACACCCCCAGGGGCGTTGCCATCATCACCGGCTTCTGCTGCACCGCAGACTGCTTCAACACTCCTCCGGAGATGAAGGCGAGGGGGCTTCAGGTGGGTCCATTATCTTTGTTCACGAATGCATATCAGCTTTACGACAGCGCACTCAAGGTTAAACAGAGCGCGGACATCATCCTGGCGAACCACGACCAGAGCTTCATTGACAAGCCAAGGGTACCGTAGACCAGACCGCCTGGCGCACCAGTGTGAGAGGAGAACAGGAATGGCAAAGAAACTCGTTGGCAAGGTCGCTGTCGTGACCGGCGGTGGACGGGGCATCGGCAGGGACATCGCCCTGCTCTTCGCGAGCGAAGGGGCGAAGGTAGTTGTCAACGACTTCTTCCGTGACCCCGACGGGACAAGCGCCGCCGACAGCGTGGTCCAGGAGATTAAGAAGTCGGGCGGCAGCGCCGTCGCCACCTACGAGAACGTGGCGACCATGGCCGGCGGGGCGAACATGGTCAAGGCCGCCATCGACAATTTCAGCAGGATCGACGTCCTTGTCAACAACGCTGGCAACACCCAGCATGCGAAGAATATCGACCTCACCGAGCAAGAGTGGGATTCCGTCATCGGCGTGCATCTCAAAGGGCATTTCGCCGCCAGCAAGGCTGCCATGCCCCACATGATCAAGCAGAAGGCGGGGAGCATCATCAACTTCTCCTCCCGCGGCGCCTTCAACGGCTTGAACCTCTCATACGCCGCGGCCAAGGCGGGGGTAATGGGGTTCACCTCCTGCCTGGCGAAGGAAATGAAGCCGCACAACGTTAC
>JACPRR010000119.1 GCA_016189825.1 Chloroflexota bacterium | reverse complement strand
TACTAGCGCTTTGGCAGCTTCTCCCAGTTCGCAGGCAGCCCTATCTTCTTGCTCGTTGCCAGGCCGTGCTCGATGTTGCTTCCAATGATCAGCGCCCGGTTCCTCCCCGGATCGCCACTGACCACGATCCGCAGCTCGTCGGGCGAGCGCCATACCGGAAGCATCCTCTCCGGGTCGTTGCTTTCGCAGTACAGTTCCGGGAGCAGCCCCATCCGCGCCGCATCACGAAGGTCCTTGCCGAATCCCGGCCGTGCCTCCCAGGGCGAACCCTCATCTCCGATAGCCTCGATGACGCGGGCGGGCAGCCTGACACGCTCCCACAGGTATTGCACGACGTCCTCTTTCCTGGGGAACCCGTCGCGAGCGATCACTCCCGCGTTGAGCGGCGTAAGTCCCAAGAGCATGGACTGCTTGCTTGTGATCTGGTTAATGCGGTTCTGCTGGAAGCAGAGGAGCGCGTAGGACACCCTGTCAAGGTTTTCCCTGGCGGTGCTGCCCCTCACGGCGGTATCGTAGCCTCTGCCCCGCGCTGATTGAACAGTCACCACATTGTCGCCCGCAGCGAACCCCTGCTGCACGCTCAAAGGCGCCCATCCAATCTCGTCCAGGGCATCGTGGTTCTCCGCCAGCACAACGTCGAAATTGCGCCCCCAGGTCCCCTTGTCGGTGCTCCCGGGGATGAATACCGGGACGTTCCTCAAGTAGAGCCTCCAGAAACGGCCGACGGAGGTGTTGGGCAGCGGTCCGGGGCGGAGGGCGCCGACGCCGCAGTTGAAACCGAGATGCTTGATGATCGGACCGTTAAGAATGATGAGTGCTTCCCATCCCGGCGTGGCACCGGCCGTCGCCAGGTTGAACTGCGGCGTAGCCATTACTTCCACCAGGGCAATCAGCACGGGCATGTACTCGGGACGACAGCCCGCCATCACCCCATTCACCGCCACACTCCATACAGTCGCTGCACAGTTTGATGGCGGCAACACGCCGATCACCTCATCACAGGGGCGGTCTGTGTATTTCAGGAACTGCTCCACCCGCTGAATAGTCGGCGGAACAACCGGCAGGCCGTCGGACCACCCTCTCCCATGGAAGAACTCGTTGACCTCATCGAAGGTGCCGCTGAAGACAATGTCCCTGAGAGCTGGCTCAGCGCCGGACTCTCCCGCAGGCTCGGTCACGGGGCCTGTCAGCGCCGCGATGATCTGAGGCAAAACCGTCTCCCGGAAATAAGTGCTCCGCTGCTCAACAGAATGCATGTCGATGTGCCCTGGATAGGCAGCTACGCGCCCGCCCGGCACTCCGGACATGCCGCCAATCGCCCGGGCTTGCTCAACGAAGGCGGAGCAAACGTCGGTGACCGTGGGCACGCCAGCTTTCTCGGCGACCACGCTTCCCCGCACTGACCGCGGGGTGCAGGAGCCTCAGCATCCCCTGCCGGATATCAGGGCGTCACAGCCATATTGCCTGAGCTTCGCAGGAAGGTCCTGGAGAACCGCCTCATTGTCCTGGTCGGAGACGATGCCGAACTCCTCCCAGCCGGCGAACTTCACGCCGGGGTAGCGCTCAGAAAGCAGCCTCTTTAGCAGCGGCCACGTCTCATCGAAACGGAAAGCCCCGTTCGACAGTCCACATATTGTCTTGCCCGCCAGGGTGCCCAGGCGGGGCGCCAGGGACTGCGGCTTCAGAGTGCGTTTGCCAAGGGGAGATACGACTTCAATCTTTTCCTTCATCTCCGGTGCTCCTTTTACTCGTGGCGCGTGGCGTGCTAAGCGCCGGCAGTCGCGGCTAGCTTCGAAGTCCCGGGCAGCCGTCAGGTCCTCCGTCCGAATGCCTTGATAGTCTCGATGACCCTGTCCGCGTCGTTGTCGGTGAGATTCTGATGTACGGGGATGTTCAACGCGGTCCGGTCCAACTGCTCCGCGTTTGGCAGCTTTTCCTTCCACCCGTATTGGGGTATGAGGTGCAGCGGGTAGTACCTGAAAGTACAGTAAATGCCGTTGTCCACGAGGTACTTGGCGAGCTGGTCCCTCTTGTCAGTACGAAGCCAGTAGAGATAGTAGGAGCTTTCAGTCTGCGGAAGCGGCTCGGGAGGGCAGGTCAACCACGGTATGGTGCTCAGACCGGCCTGGTACGCCCGCCAGATGGCTTTCCTTCGCCGCACGAAACTATCGAGCTTCCTGAGCTGGACCCTGCCGATGCTGCATAGTATGTCGTTGGTGGTGTAGCGGTTTGATGTGGTTGCCAGTTGTATCTCCCACCACCTGTCCTTCCCCTCCGCCAGAGAATCTGTACCGGAGCTGAGCTTGGGCGCCATGCCCAGGTAACGGTACTGCTTGGCTTTTTCCAGCAGTTCATCGTCCTTGACGACGATGGCGCCGCCGTCGCCCATGACCAGTATCTTCATGGAGTCGAAACTGAAGCAACCGATATCCCCAAGCGTACCGCAGTTCTTCCCCTGGTAGGTTGATACTACTGAGCAGGCGCTGTCTTCGATGATGCGCAGGCCCCTTGCATGTTCCCGGACCTCGTCCAAGTTGCATGGATGCCCACCATAGTGCAGCAGCAAGACCGCCCTGGTGTTCCTGGTACGAAGCCTGCTAATCTCAGACGGGATGATGTTCAGTGTATCCAGCTCCACATCCGCGAAGACCGGCCGGGCGCCGGCGTCCATGATCGCGTTGCCGCATCCCACAAAGTTAATGCTCGGGATAATGACTTCGTCGCCCGGCCCGATGCCCAACATCTTCATCGACATGTACAGGGCCGCCGTGCAGCAATTGGTGGCGAGCACCCTGTTGCTGCCTATCTTGGCGCCGAACTCCTTTTCGAAGGACTTCGACTCGTTGCCGTAGCCCAGGAACCGGGACTCGAAGACCCTTTTTACAGCAGCAAGCTCCTCTTCACCCAGCGTGCTGGAGAATAGCTGAATCATTCCCGCATACCTCCTCAATAGCCCAAGACTGTACCATATCCCCTGGTCAGCGGCAACCGCCAACCCAGGGGACCAGAACTTGTGCTTGTCATGATACACATCCAGGTGATATTCTATGTGTATTATGGATGGGGGGCTTCCATGCACAGG
>JACPRR010000118.1 GCA_016189825.1 Chloroflexota bacterium | reverse complement strand
TGCAGCGACAGGCGGTCGGCCCGCGCCCGGGAGGCCTCCAGCAGGTTGCTCACGATGTCTGACAGGGACTCAGCCTCCAGATATGCGTCGCGGATGAGCCTGGCGCGTTCGTCCTCGGCTATTCCAGCACCATCCGTCAACACCGTGTGCAGACCGCCGATCAGTACTGTGAGCGGCGTCCTCATCTCATGGGACACCATGTTGATGAACTCCTCCTTGAGCATCTCCACGGCCTTGCGCTCGGTGATGTCCCGCACGTTGTGCACCACGCCGGCAAGTCTCCCGTCCGGCGCCAGCATGGGTTCCACCCGCACCCTCAGCCAGCGGTTGCCCAGCCGGGGCTCCTGGTATTCCATCTCGCTCCAACTTCGGTTCTCTATGCAAGAAGGCTGGGGGCAGCGCTCCAGCGGCGCATCCAGGCCATGGACCACGTGGTAACACTTGCGGCCGGTCAGCGCCCCCACCGTGGTTCCCAGCATTTGGGCCATGGCCCGGTTAGCTCGAAGGATGGTGTGCTCCGTGTCCAGTATCGCCAGGCCATCGCTCATAGCGTCGAAGGTTTGCTGCCACTCCCTTTGAGCAGTCCTCACCTGCTCGAAGGCGATGGCGTTGGCAAGGGCCATCCCGGCCATGCCACCCATGGTCTCCAGCAGTTCCCTGTCTGCTTCGTTTATCTCGGTTCTTTGGGAGCAAATGCCGCTTACTACGCCGATCACCTGCCCTTTGGCCTTGAGCGGCGCTCCCACGATGAACTTGTGGCCCAGGCCAGCCAGCGCAGGGTAGGCCGCCAGCGCCTGCGGCGATATCCCCTCGCCCACCTGAATTTCGCCTGTCCTCACTGCTAGCCCGGTGGCGCTGTAGGGGATGTCCCACTCGGGCCGGGCCGCCATCTGCTCGTCAACCTCCGGCAAAGGATAGCGGTGCGCCAGGGCCTGGAGACGGCTAGCTCCCGAGTCGACAAGCCACAGGCCCCCGCCCTCCAGCCCTAATGCCTCGGTGAAGGTGGCCAGAACCCTCATGGCTACCTCCTCTGGCTCCAGCGTCTCGGCCAAGGCTTCGGATACCCGGTGCAGCGCCTCCGATCTGACAGCGCGCCGCTCCAGCTCGATTTCGGCACACTTGCGCGGCGTGGTGTCCACCAGCGAGAGCACCAGGCCGTGGACGCGACCGGCCTCATCCTTCACCGGGGCCAGCGTCCAGTCCCAGTAGGTGACGTCGCGATGGGGTTGGTCGGCGAAAACGAAGGGCTTGTCATGGTACTCCACCGCTTGTCCCGTGTCCCTCACCCGCTCGAATATGGCTTGGTTCTCCTCGTTGGGGAAGAGGTCGAAGTGGTTCTTGCCGATGAGTTCCGCCTGCGTGTGCCCTGACCCGTAGGCGTAGGTAGAGTTCACGCGCACGAAGTTGAAGTCGCGGTCCAAGTAGGCGAAGTGTGCCCGCGTGTTCTCCATGAGAGAAACCAGCAGATCGCGTTCCCTGCGCAGGCTCCCCGCCAGGTCCTCGGCACGGCTGCGTTCTCCATCGAGAACACGCACTAACTGCTCGCGGGCCTCACCGGCCCGTTTCTCCTCCGTAATGTCCCGGGAGACGATGAATATCTGGCTTGGCTTTCCGTCGCGGCCACGCTTGAAAACGCTTACCCGGTTGCGGAACCAGCGGTAGCCGCCGCCCGCGTGCCGGTAACGGTATTCTGACTCCATGGCTTCCCCGTGGGCAAGGGCCAGGGCCTGTTCAGTGTCACGCTGTGTCGAGCCAATGTCGTCGGGATGTACCAGCGCCAGCTCCAAGGATCCGATGCCCGAGAGTCCTTCCTCCGTGTAGCCCAGCACCTTGGCCAGCGCCCGGCTAGCGTACCTCAGTCGCCGCTCGGAGAGGTCGTACACGGCGAGGACATCCGGGTTGTGGTCGTTCATGGCCTGGAGCAGTTGCTGGCTCCGCCGCAGTTCGGAGCCATTTTCGTGGCCGGCCTCCGATTCGGGCGCGCCCGACAGGCGGGTTTGCTCCCAGAGGTTGTGCTCGATTACCCGCCAGCCATCCTTTGTCCTTGCCATGGCGAACTCGTGGTGGCCAGCTATCTCGACGGCCCGGCTTATCCCGAGATCAACTTCGCAGAAGGAGCATATGCTGACCAATCGGCCCTCGCCGCGCAATCGGTTGATCGCAGCCTCATAGGGAATGAAACGATCCCAAGAGATTCCTTTCGGCCCTCCGAAATCCGCGGCAACGCGCAGGCTGGAATAGCCTCTGGCCTGGCCCTGCTCCAGCATTTGCCGCCATTCGCGGGGCAGAATATCCTGGGAGGATGCGTCGAGCAGTCGATCTGGGAGGTAGAGTATCTCGATCTGGCCCCACTCTATCCGGACCGGGAGGTCGCCCACCACGGCGGTGAGCGCCTCGATGGCTGCTGCCTTGCCCTCATGCTCCGACGTCAGCCAAACACAGACTTCGTTGTTTTCCAGGCCGGCCTTGAAATATGGAACAAGGAGCTCCAGGAGTTCAGCCTCAGTCTTGTAGAACTGGCAGAAATGGGTGCCCCAGGGTACCTCACCGACAACACCGATCCCTGTCTGAGCATGACCCAGCCCCATGGTGACCCTCCGCGCAGAAGGCAAGTGGAACTTTGTTATGGCATATCTATAACATTGTATCAGAGGGCGGAATGAGGAAGCCGACAACCTGTCTGCCAGACAACCCTCTGCCCATCGACCTGAATGGCGGTCACGATAGGTGCAGAGCCCAAGATGAGGTTCCCGGATTCTCCTTCGAAGTCGTTCAGCCCATGAACTAGCGCCGAGGTCGGCTGTCTAATCGAGATCAGGAGGCATCACTTGAAGAACGTCGAGTTGTCGGTGAAGGGGAACACCCTCACCATCACCGTGAACCTGTCAAAGGAGTTCGGTCCTTCATCTTCGGGCAAGACCATGATAATCGCGTCCACAGAAGGGAACTTCCCCCTGCCCGGCCGAAACGAGGTCGTTGGACTCAACGTGTACCGCAAGAAGTGACGAGCCTGTTCAAGGTACAATCCGCGTGAGCACAGATGGCAGCAGGTTCCGCCAAT
>JACPRR010000136.1 GCA_016189825.1 Chloroflexota bacterium | reverse complement strand
GACGGCCGCCCCGCTGGGCTCAAAAGCGGTGATCGAGATTACTTTGTCATCCCCCTCCGGCTTCATCAGCGAGACGCCCTGGGAGCTGCGGCCGACAATGCGGATACCCTCTACCGTGGTGCGGATCACCATGCCCGCGCCGGACATTATCATCAGCTCGTGGTCCGGGTTCGCCACGCGCGCGGCGGTTACCTCGCCCGTCTTGGGCGTCACCAGGTGGGCCCGCACGCCGTGGGTGCCCCGGGAATGGCAGGGGAAGCTGGCGACCTTGGTCAGCTTGCCAAACCCGTTGGCCGTCACTGTGAGCAGGTAGGCGTCCGGCACTACTACGTCCATGCTCACCAGCGTGTCGCCGGACTCGAGGCGGATGCCACGGACGCCGCCGCTGGTGCGCGAGGCGAGGCGCAGGATATCAGCGCAGAATCTGACCGCCTGGCCGTTGCGGCTCACCAGGATCACGTCATCGGCCTCCTTGACCAGGGCAGTCGCCACCAGCTCATCGCCCTTGTCCAGCCCGGTGGCTATGATGCCGCTGCTCCGCACGTAGGAAAAATTGCTGAGCGCGGTCTTCTTGACCTCACCATTTGCGGTAGCCATCACCAAGAAGCGGTCCTCCGGGAAGTCGGTCACCGCCATCATAGTGGTGACCCGCTCCTTGGGGTCCATGGGAAGCAGGCTCACCAGCGGCGTGCCCTTGGCCGTCTTGGTCGCATCCTGGGGCAACTCATAGCAGCGCAGCGAGAATACCCGGCCGCGGTTGGTGAAGAACAGCAATTTGGAATGGGTATCCGCCACCTGTAGCATGTAGACCGCGTCGGCCTCGCGTGTGACCATGCCCGTCGCGCCGCGGCCGCCGCGTCGCTGCAGCCGGTAGGCATCGCAGGGCAGGCGCTTCAGGTAGCCGCGGTAGCTCAAGGTGAGCACAACGTCCTGATGCGGTATGAGGTCCTCAGCGCAGAAGTCCTCGGCCTCTTCAGGCCGGATCTCGGTGCGCCGGGCGTCGCCATACTTCGACTTGAGCTGTTTGACCTCCTCCTTGACCAGGAAGAGGACTTTCCGCGGGTTCGCCAGGAGGTCTTCGAGGTATGCGATGGTCTTCAGCAGCCCCGCGTACTCGTCGTTAATCTTCTGCCGTTCGAGACTGGCAAGGCGCCGCAACTGCATGTCGAGTATCGCCTGCGCCTGTACCTCGGTGACGCCCAGTTGCTCCACCAGGCCACTCCGCGCTTCGTCGGGCGTGCTGGACCCGCGGATTATGGCGATCGCCTTGTCCAGGTTATCGAGTGCGATGCGCAGGCCTTCCAGGATATGGGCCCGCTCCTTCGCCTTCTTCAGCTCAAACTGCGACCTGCGCCTGATAACAACCTGGCGGAAGTCGATGTAGCACTGGAGAGCCCGGCGAAGCGAGAGCGTCTCCGGGGCGCCGTCAACAAGGGCCAGCATATTGGCATGGAACGCCGACCTCATCGCGGTGTGCTTATACAGGTTTTGGAGCACGATCTGGGGCTGTGCTTCCCTCTTCAGCTCGACAACGACGCGCATTCCATGCCGGTCGGACTCGTCGCGCACCTCGGAAATTCCCTCGATGTTCTTGTTGTGAGAAAGCTCCGCGATACGCTCGACAAGTGCGGCCTTGTTCACCTGGTAGGGCAACTCCGTAATGACGATTATGCTGCGTCCTTTGCCCGCGTCCTCGACGTCTGCCCTGGCCTGCACCAGGATTCGGCCCTGGCCCATAGTGTAGGCGTTGCGGATGCCCTCCATGCCGAGGATGATGCCGCCGGTCGGGAAGTCGGGCCCCGGGACGAGACGGAGCAAGTCCTCGGCGGTCCCCTCGGGGTTATCGATGAGGTAGGCGATGGCGTCGCAGACCTCGCCAAGATTGTGGGGCGGGATGTTCGTCGCCATGCCCACGGCGATTCCGGAAGCGCCATTGAGAAGCAGGTTGGGCAGCCGGGATGGGAGGACTGTTGGCTCCTGAAGGCTTTCATCGAAGTTAGGGACGAAATCGACCGTATCTTTGTCGATATCGGCGAGCACCTCGCCCGCGATCTCGGACAGGCGGGCCTCAGTGTAACGCATGGCGGCCGGCGGGTCATTGTCGACGCTGCCGAAGTTACCCTGGCCGTCGACAAGCTCATATCGCAGCGAGAAGTCCTGCGCCATGCGGACCATGGCCTCGTAGACCGGCGCGTCGCCGTGGGGGTGGTACTTGCCCATGACCTCGCCCACGATGCGGGCGCTCTTCTTGTACGCCGTGTTGTGGTGTATTCCCAGCCCATCCATGGCGTACAGGATGCGCCGTTGCACCGGTTTGAGCCCGTCGCGCACATCGGGGAGGGCGCGGGAAACGATTACGCTCATGGCGTAGTCGAGATAGGATGTCCGCAGCTCGGTCTCGATATTGACCCGACGCTTGTTCTCTTCCTGGGTCATTACCACTGGATCTACTCCTCCTCGTCAGTGGTGACGCCGGCGACATAGGAAAAACCCTGCGGCAGCGTCTCGGGCTGCTCTTCCTCTTCCCACTCGGTATCCCGTTCAGCCTCCTCGGGCTCTTCGGAAGACTCGGGCCTGAGGAGACCTTCCCTCACGTAGGCCCGGAAACCTGCCGCGGTCTTAGCCGGGAAGGAGGGACGGCCCTCCTGGCTCGGGTCCTGGTGTACTTCCTTGATAACCACTTTGATCTCGCCGTCGCGTAGCCCGGCCACTGCGGCGGTGTACCGGTTTCCGCCCTGCATCAGCTTGGCAAGGCGGAGCCCGTGGCCCGGTTCCACCTCGCCCAGGTACTCCCCGCTGGTGGTCTCGCCAACCAGCTTCTGTCCTTTCGTCTTGAGGACGACTTCATCACCGGTGGCCAGAGTGGCAATGATGGCTTTCGCCGCGACTGCTTGCAGTCTCACCACGCCAACTTTGCCGACTTCGCCGGCGAAAATCTGCGGAGCCACCCTGCCGGCCCCCTTCGGCGCCACCCTGGCCGCCGCCTCGTCGAGTGCGGCCATCCGGGCAAGGTTCTTCTTCGCGATAGCGTTATGCGGGTCAAACTCAAGGGCTTTGTTGTAGGACTCTCGGGCTTCGTCGATGTAGCCCCTTTCCACGAGGGCCCTGCCCAGCCGATTGTACGCGTCAACGTCTTGGGGATAGGCGGCAAGTATGAGACGGTTCTTCTTTGCCGCCTCCTCCCAACGGCTTTCCATAGCAAGGTCCACCGCCTCCCGTTCGAGGCGTTTCTTTGGCGCCATGCTTTCCGCCTTATGGTAGGACATTGTGCCTCCGCACACGGGATGAGCCATTACACCCCGTTTGCTACTATCTTAGTACTTCTTGAACCTCATCTGCCACACCCGCCAGAAGCCCTCCAGGATGATTCCGCCCGACATCTTCGACTGGCCGCGCTCACGCTCGGTGAACAGAATGGGCACCTCGGCCATGCGATAGCCCTTGCGGTTTGCCACGTAGTTCATTTCAATCTGGAAAGTGAACCCTCCCGCGCTGACGCGCGACAGCGGCATTCCCTCGAGAGCCTTCCTGGTCCAGCACTTGAACCCGCTGGTCACGTCCTTCACCTTTACGCCGGTGACCAGTCTGGCGTACCGGTTCCCCCAACTGCTGAGGAGCTTGCGCTTGAGGCTCCACTTCCGGTCCACACTGCCGCCTTTCACATAGCGGGAGCCGATCACGACCTCGTTTGAGGCTGCGGCCTTCACCATGGCGGGTACCTTGTCTACAGGGTGCGAGAAGTCGCAATCCATCTGGACAATGTAGTCGGCGCCGCTATTGAGCGCCCATTCGAACCCGGCGCGGTACGCCGAGCCAAGGCCCAGCTTCCCCTGGCGATGCATGACGTGGACCCGGACCGGGTATCTTCTTGCCGACTCTTCGGCAATGTCTCCGGTGCCGTCGGGAGAGCCGTCATCGATGACCAGTATTTCCGGGCCGGCCCCATTGAGGTCCAAGTCAAGGAGGGCATCAATCATGCGGGGCAGGTTCTGGGCCTCGTTGTATGTGGGCAGGACGATCACAGTCTTCATGCCTCGGGCTGCGCCACCTGGGGGAAAAGCGCTATGTGGTCCCGCATCATGCAGCGGTCCATGACGACTGAGAGGCCCGCCTGCCTGGCCTTCGCCGCCGCCTCCTGGTTGACGATTCCCAATTGCATCCACACCGTGCCGGCGCCTATCCTGATGGCCTCTTCGACCACGGGGGATACCTCCTCGGCGCGGCGGAAGATGTCGACGACGTCGACCGGTTCGGTGATCGAGGAGAGGTTGGCGTAGACCCGCTCCCCGAGTATCTCCGTCTCCTTCGGATTGACCGGAATCACCCGGTAGCCGGATGACTTCAGGTAGGCAGCAACTCGGTAGCTCGCCCTTTCCGGGTTCGAGGAGACACCCACCACCGCGACAGCGCGGCATTCACTCAGGATATCCTTAATCGTCCTCATAGCGCGTTGCTATGTATAGCAGGAACGATTGCGGCGCGTCAAGTCCCGCGGACATATGTGGTGGAGGCCTTTCCCCTGATACCGCCGCGCTCGCGGTACACGGCTTCAACCGTCATTGACACCGGGTCAACCAAGCTCACCAGGTCGCGAAGGACGCGGTTCACAGCGTGCTCCTGGATGATGCCCACGTTCCGGAACGAGGTGAGATAGTACTTGAGCGACTTGAGCTCGATGAGGCGCCGGTCAGGTCGGTACCGTATTACGATGCGGCCGAAGTCTGGCAGGCCGGTCCACGGGCAGACACAGGTGAACTCCTCGGTCTCGTATTCGACAGCGGTTTCCGCTCCGGCATACTCGAACGGTATCGTCTCGAGCGTCGCGGTATCGATGTCCTGTTCATCATGAATATCGAAGCGACGCCCCGCGTATTTGTCTATGGCCATGATCTATCCTCCCGGCAACAGGATTGTACCATGCTACAATTGGATTAGAAACTTCCTGACGGCATCCGCGAATGGCGCAACCTGAGACCTACGATGTGGTTATCATCGGCGGCGGCCCGGCTGGCCTGGCCGCGGCCGTCTATGCTGCACGCTCCAAGCTGAAGACACTGGTGCTTGACAAGAGTCCGGCAGCGGGCGCGCTCGGCATGGCCAGCAAGATCGAGAGCTTCCCGGGAATACTTGAAGCGACGACTGGCCTGGAACTCCTTTCCAGGTTCCGCGGACAGGCCCAGAAGTTCGGCGCAAGCATCGTCCCCGGCGAGGCCATCGGCGTCGATTTCGGGACCGCCTCCAAGCAGGTATCGGCGCTCACCGGCGATTACCGCGGCACAGTGATCATTGCCGCCACCGGGGCCATGGGACGCAAGCCCTCTATCGAAGGGGAGTCAGTGCTCATCGGCAAGGGAGTCAGCTACTGCGCCGCTTGCGACGCAGCCTTTTTCGAGGGTAAAGACGTGGCAGCGGTCGGCGATCTCAACCCCGTGTTCGAAGAGGTGGAACAGCTCGCCCGTTTCGCGCGCACACTCTACGTCGTGGTCTCAGGCGGCGAACCTTCGGAAGAACATCGAAGCATGCTGTCAAGGCACCCAAACGCCCAGCTCATCCGCGGGTTTCGCCTTGCCCGGATACTCGGAACGGACTCGGTGACGGGCGTCGAGGTCGCGGACCTCCAGGGCCACAAGCGGGCGCTCGATGTTTCCGGGGTCTTCCTCTACATCCACGGCCGGCTCCCCATCGTGGACTTCCTGAAAGGCGCGGTGGAGCTGGACGGGGAGGGCTGCATCAGGGTGGACCGGACGGACATGTCGACTTCTGTCAAAGGGGTTTACGCCATCGGCGACGTGACCTGCCGCACCTTTCGCCAGGCCGTGCTGGCGGCGGCCGACGGCTGCCTGGCCGCGTTGTCGGCGGAGCGGTACCTCAGCGCCTTGAGAAGGTAAGTCCAAGAGGTCAAAACGGGCAAAACAGCGGGCCCGGATGCGCCGTGGTTTGGAAGACCTCGCTTTTTCCTGCCAGTACGGGACTGCGCCTTTTTCCTGGTTGGCCTCCAATGGCCGGGGCGTTCAGCCGTTAGACACCCGGTCTCTCGCATCCAGACGGGTTACATGAACCTCGTCTGTCTTCGCGAACCGGCTGGCCCCTCCTGGATGGCTCGTTACCAGAGCCGCAGCTCGGCGCGTATCCCCGTGTGACTGCAGTTCGGCTTCCAGCAGCACGTGGCCGCTGTTCAGCTTGTGCTGAGGTCGGTGAGAAGGACCAATGTTTCTGACGGTTGACTCGTTTGTCGCTGGCATTGCCTGGGTCTGCAACAGGTCAAGCCGCAAACGGTTCTCGTCCAGTGCCAGGTCCGCTCTCCATTCCTCCGGTCATCCGGGCCGTAGCACCATTCTAGTGGACGGACCGTAAATAAATCACAAAATCCGGGTGGCCATTTGTTGCATAGTCATCAATCTTTTGCCCCGCTCCCGTGCTATACTTCGCGCGGCATTGGTTGTTGGCGCAGCGATTGCTTCTGCAATAGTTGCGCTGGCAATCATCCGCTGGTTATAATTCTCCCATGGTAGCAAACATCGAAAGCGGGCGACTGGAAGCCTGGAGGTCCTTCATCAGGACACACTCCGTGGTGGTGCGCGCCCTCGAACGCGACATGCAGGCGGAGCAAGGGCTGCCGCTGACCTGGTACGAGGTACTGGCGCGGCTGGAGCGGACCGGGGAGGGACGCCTGCGAATGCAGGTCCTCGCCGACTCCGTTGTCTTCAGTCGCAGCGGCATTACCCGGCTGCTCGACCGCATGGAAGAAGCCGGACTGGTGGAACGGCAACCGTGCTCTCACGACCGCCGCGGCTGGTACGCGGTGATCACGCCGAAAGGCCGGGAAACGGTGGAGCGGGCCAGGCCAGGCCACTTCCGTGGCGTTCAACAGCATTTCCTCCGCTACCTCGACGATGCCGACGTGCGGGCGTTGCAAGCAGCTCTTTCCAAGGTGCTCGCCGCTGAATCGCCCTTACTCCAATGACGACACACGCGATCAAACACAGCCGTGAATTGGCCGGGACCCGCGCCGGCCTCGCAGTGGGGCCGCGCCACGCGTACATAGTATTTGCCACCGTTGCCGTAGCGCTCCTCATGTCGTCGCTCGACTCTACCATCGTGGCGGTCAGCCTGCCCACCATGCTGTCCGAGCTCAATACCGACCTGCCATGGCTAAGCTGGTCACTGACCGGATACCTG
>JACPRR010000135.1 GCA_016189825.1 Chloroflexota bacterium | reverse complement strand
GGCCGGTACACTCGATCATATTGATACTCGTGCTGTCGGCAAGCTGCCGATGTGGATATTGATAACGCCAGCCCCATAGCCCTGGCCTCCGCCCCGTAATCAGGATCTCACGGACAATAACGTGGACAGGGTCATCGGGACCCTCAAGGCGTTCGGGCGGAAGGCCTGACGGTTGCCCAGGTCTTCGCAGCCGCCCGCAATTCCCGGCGCTTTGCACGCGCGCCATCGCTGTTCAGCAAACGCGTCAGCAGAGTAGCTTCGGTGGGGTAGCTGGGCGCATCCCAGGGGAACCTTTCGCCCTCGGCGAAGGCCTTCCACCGCCTCAGGTCTTCGCCTACCATGATCTCGACAAGCTTGGCGAACCGCACCTTGGGTGTCCAGCCCAGCACCTGCGCAGCCCTGGCGCAGTCCCCGCACAGGTAGTTTACCTCCAACGGCCGCAGGAACCGGGGGTCCGTCCTTACGTGTTTGTCCCAGTCCAGGCCGGCAATGCGAAGCGCGTGCTCGGTGAACTCTCTCACTGAGTGGGTTTCCCCGGTTGAGACCACAAAGTCGCCCGGCTGGTCGCGCTGAAGCATCAGCCACATTGACTCCACGTACTCGGGGGCATAGCCCCAGTCGCGCTTGGCCTCGACGTTGCCCAGGGCGAACGAGTCCTGGAGGCCCAGAGCAATCTTGGCGACGTTGTTGGATATCTTCCTGGTGACAAACTCCAGTCCGCGCACAGGCGACTCATGGTTGAACAGTATCCCGTTGCAGGTGAAGAGGCCGTACGCTTCACGGTACATCTTGGCCATCCAGTACCCATACAGCTTGGCGGCGGCGTAGGGGCTGGTCGGGGCGAACGGCGTCTCCTCGTCCTGCCTTGGCCTGCCGCTGTTTCCGAACAACTCGCTGGTGGAGGCCTGGTATACCTTAATCTTGGGATTGAGCTGGCGCACCGCTTCCAGAAGGCGGGTCACTCCGAGGCCGGTGATCTCGCCAGTGCCCACCGGCTGCTCGAATGATGCCCCCACATAGCTCTGGGCCGCCAGGTGGTATATCTCGTCGGGCTCGGAGACCTCAATCGCTTCTACGATCGAGCTTGAGTCGATGATGTCAGCGGGGATCAGGGTGACACGGTCGAAGATGTCCAGGTACTGGAGCCGCCAGAAGTTGGGCGTCGACAGCCTGCGGAAGGTGCCGTACACCGCGTAACCCTTGTCCAGCAGGAACCTGGCAAGATACACCCCATCCTGCCCGGTGATCCCTGTTATCAGCGCTCTCTTCACTTCACGTTCTCCTCGTACCAGGCCACGGTCTTCCGGATCCCTTCTTTCAAGCCGGTCTGGGGACCCCAGTTGAAGACCTGTCTCATCCGGGTCACGTCCATGGTTTTGTATGGCGCTCCATCCGGTTTGGATGTATCGAGAACGGTCTTGCCGCGGTAGCCTGCGGTATCCTTGATCACGTTAGCCATATCGATTACCGATATGCCATGGCCCATCCCTACGTTGATGGGGTCGACGGTGTAGGGGATCTCCAGGGCCCGTGTCAGCGCCTCGGCGCCGTCATCGACGTACAGCCATTCCCTGACCGGTTTCCCGCTGCCCCAAACCACTACCTGCGGCATGTTGTTGCGTCTTGCTTCCACGAACTTCATAACCAGCGCGCCCAGGGCATGCGAGCGCGCCTCTTCGAAATGGTCGCCGGGCCCATACATGTTGGGCAATATGACGCTCACCGATTCCAGCCCGTATTGCTTGTAGTAGCCCCAGGCCTGGACCCAGCTCGACTTGCGCACCAGGCCGTATGCCAGCACCGACTCGTGCAAAGGGCCGGACCACCATTCGCCCTCTTTGAAAGCAACGGTCATGTCGCCGGGATAAGAGCAGTTCGATATCGGGTTGGCGAACCGGCGTACGCCGGTGAGCCGGGCCGCCTCCATGAGGTTCGACGACATCTGGGCGTTGTTGTAGAAAAGCTCGCCGGGGTGTGCGTAGCCGAAGGCGATACCGCCCACGTACGCGGCGCAATTGATGACGGCATCGAACTTCTCACGCTGGAACAGGTCAATGGTCTGCCTGGCATCGCGGAAATCGATGCCGTCGCGCCGGGATAGCGAAACGAAGGGCGTACCGCTTTCCCTCAGGTTCAACACCACCCTCTGCCCTACGAAGCCGTTGCCGCCGGCGACGAATATCTTCTTGAATTTCAGCGTTGAAGCCAATCGACTCGCTCCGCTCCGCCTGTCATCTGTTCAGGTCCTGGTGATGGTCCCTCACGTATTCCAGGATGGCCTTCCGCTGCACCTTCAGCTCGGCGTTGGACATCTGCTCGTACTCGAAGGGGAAGTCCTCTTCATACTCACCGTCATCCAGGCCGCGAATCATCCGGTACTTGGAAAAATCATGGTTTCTCAGCTTCATACCGAACTTCTCAGGGTTCCGGTGGATCTCGCAACCCGGGAAGGGGGTCAGAGTGGAGACATTGGCCCCATCCGGCCTGGTGCGCTCGAGGAAGCTTATGATCCGCCCGCTCATGTCCCCGAAGTCACCGGGCAACCCTATCACCAGGAACACCCTCACCTTCATGCCCACTTTCCTGGTGTTCTCGATGGCCCTTTCGGCCTGCTCCACGGTGACCCGCTTGCCACACAGGTCTAACGCTACTTGCGAGGCGGTCTCGACTCCGTAGCCGACTTCGTCACATCCTGCTTCCTTCAGCAGGGTGAGGGTCTCGATATCAGCGGTGTCCACCCTGCCGTTGCACCGCCACCTGATATTCAAAGGTGAAAGCAGGGCGCTCAGATCCTTGAGCCGCCGCTTGTTGATAGACATGGTGTCATCGTGGAAGCGGAACTGCCGGACGCCATAGGTGTCGATCAGGCCCTTCACCTCTTCATACACTCGCTGCGCCGAGTGAAAGCGGACGGCTCGCCCGTAGACTTCCTTGTTGGCGCAGAAGGTGCAGTCGAAGGGGCATCCGCGGGAGGTGATTATCGTCGTTGCCGGGTGTCCTC
>JACPRR010000123.1 GCA_016189825.1 Chloroflexota bacterium | reverse complement strand
GGCCTCCGCCAGGAACAGTTGCTTGCCGATCTGCGCATTCGTCAGCCCTTGCGCTACCAGGCGAAGCACCTCCATCTCGCGTGCGGTGAAGTGGCCGGGCATTCCTCGTTCGATCTCCACCTTCTCCTGGCGCGAACCGGCGTAAAGCATGGGGAGTACCTGGCGCAGCAGGCCGCCTCTGACCAGTGTGCCGCCATTGATTACTGCCTTAATAGAATAGCAGACGAGCTCACGTGACGAATCCTTGACCAGGTACCCGGCAGCCCCGGCCCGTATGGCATCAACCACATACATCTCGCTATCGTACATGGTCATCACTATCACGGCTGTGGTCGGCCGCTCTGCCTTGATACGTTCCGTGGCCTCAATGCCGTTAATGCCCGGCATCCGTATATCGACCAGGACCACGTCGGGCGCCAGCTCCCTGGCTTTCTCAACGGCCTCATCGCCGCTGCTGGCCTGGCCGACCACCTCGAAGGCCTCATCTCCGCTCAGCATCGAGACCAGTCCTTCCCTCACTACCGGGTGGTCGTCGGCCACCAGTATGCGTGTCGCCTTTGGTGGGGCGCTGGAAGTGCTAGGCATCACCTGGCCCCGTGTCCGTTGGCGGGAACACTGACGATGATTCGTGTTCCTTCGCGTGGAGCGCTGACTATCTCGAACCTCCCGCCGACAATAGTAGCCCGGCGGCGCATGCTCATAAGCCCCCCCACACGCTTCTGCGCAGATGCCACACAGGCGTCGAAGCCAGGTCCATTATCCTGGACCTCCAGGTGCGCCACCAGGTCGCGGCAGGCGAGGGACACGCTCAATAGTGTTGCGCTACCCGCGTGCTTCCTCACGTTTGAAATCGCCTCGTGGAAGACGCGGTAAAGGGCTACTTCCACCTCTTTGGAAGGCCTTGTCGGATAGTCTGCCTGGAAGCTCACCTGGCATTCTGTTTCCTCCTGAAACCGCCTCAACTCATCCTGCATCAATGGAACAAGCCCGTACTCATCGAGCCCCGGTGGATGCAGATCGTTCATAATGCTCCTGGACTCGCGGATGGCCTCGCGGATCAAAGATGAAGCTCGAACAGCGGCCTCACACAACTTCTGTTTTCCTTGCGAGAGCGATTCTAAGGCCTGTACCTGGTGGAACGCGGCGGCCAGGGTTTGCGCGATGCGATCGTGCACCTCAAGGGCGATCCATTGCCGCTCTTCCTCCTGGGCGACAACGGATTCCGACATCATCTCCTTGATGCGCTGCTCGCGCTCAGAAAGCTCCCTCCGCATGCCGTTTTCGGCTCGGATGTGCTCTCCGAGTTCACGCGCGTAGATCAGGAGTTGCTGCTGCCTCAAATGGTCGGACGGTCGGTCCAGCCTCGCATCGGCGCCTCCCATACGCTACTCCTCCCCGGGCGCGACGGTTTCGGGATAACCTTGCCACAGGAAGCAAACGCGCCGCACACGATAAGCCCACGTTCTTCTATTCTACTCTTCCGAGCAACGCGACGCAATGGCTATTTTTCTCGACCCTGCCGCGAAAGGCAAAAACGAACGCGAATTCGCTGGCTTTGCCAGCCGCGTTATCCCACGTCATACCGGCCCTTCGGCGCCACAGCCCTGAGACGGTTCCTGAGGCGGCCCCTGAGGCTCTCGAAGGGCTCGAAGGATGGTTCCTGAGCATGTCGAAGGACTCGAAGGGCGTGGCGCTCAGGGTAAACTGCAGCCGGTATCCAGTCGAACGGGATTCACCCCGGGGTTCTGGATTCCGGCTCGGGGGCCGGAATGACGTTTCGCGGGAGCGAGTCTATCCGGCAGTAGGCACCTTTCGGCTACCCTCTTAAGGATATGCCAGAGGCATACGCAGGGACATCGCAGAGATGGGTTGGATGTGCCATTATGAGAAGGCTTCAAACTACGCTCGATCCGCAAGTCCATAGAGGGAGCCCGATGGAACAGTTGAGTGTAGGGAGCAGGAAATCAATATCAACAGGAGGTGCGCTATGGCAATGGAAAAGTCGATGGCCTCAGCCAGCCTGGCCGAGGTAGTAGACAGGATTCTGGACAAAGGAGTCGTCGTCGATGCCTGGGTCCGCGTCAGCCTCGTGGGCATTGAGATACTGGCTATCGAGACCAGGGCCGTCGTGTCCGGCGTCGATACTTTCCTCAAATACGCCGAGGCGGTCGGTCTTACGGCAGCCGCAGCGGCCTAGCTCAGGCCTGCCGTCCTCCGGGTGACCCAGTACCCCATGGCGCCGCGCGGGGCGGGCTCCCCCTGCTCATTACGACGATCTTGGAATTGGCCGATGAAAAGGTCCCTGCCGAGCCAAGAAGGTACGGGCCACCCGGAGCGCAACGGCTACGGAGAAGGAGAAGCATATGCGAAACCTTGTGGAAAACATCAAAGCCTCTTATCAGGTCCGGACTTCGGGCATCGAGGAACTCCGGGGACAGGTGGCCACCGATATGGGCGCCGCACGCGCTCACCTTAATGAACTGAATAGGTCGCGCCAGGACATGTCTCGCCAGTTGCGAGATGATCTGGGAAAAAGACACGCCGCTCGAACAAAGGCCGAGGCACAGCGCAGGTCATCGGCTGACTTGTGGCTGAAGAACACAGCCAGCGCCCGGCAGGCCCAGGCGGAAGGCATCAGAGAGGACCTGGCTAGAGAGCACTCCTCACGGGTGGCGGCAGAGGCCCAACGCAGCTCTACGGCGCAGGACTTCCTTAAGGGTATTGCTGCCGGGAGGAATGAAATGGCCGCTTCGTTGAAGGCTGGCCTGAACAAGAGCCATTCTGACCGGGCCCAGGCCGAGGCGCAGCGGAAGTCCGAGACGGATACCAAACTGAAGGGCATTGCTTCATCGCGCGAAAAGAATGCTCAACAGCTACGGTCCAGCCTGGGGAAAGGCCGCTCCGATCTCGCCAGGGCAGCCAGGCAACAGAAGTCACAGGCCCGCTCCTGGCTGAAGTCCGTTGCCGACAAACAAGCCGAGGACCGTGCCGCATGGCAGGACATGTCAGCAGCCCTGAAATCCAAAAGGTCAAATGGAAAAAAGCAGTCTCAGGGGCCGGCTGAGGAAAGCCATCCTTCGGTCGACCTCGCGGCATTGGGCGACCGGGTATTCGAACGCCTGGCAGGCCAGCCCGGCGGCACGCGGCTAGCTGAGATGGAGCAGGAGTTCGGTATGAGCCGGTTCCAGATCGATAAGGCGCTGAAGATACTTTTCGAGCGCGGCAAAGTGGAATAGGTTGACCGCCTGTTTTTTGCGATCTGAGCCGGGCCAGACGTAGTGTACTCCGGCGTGTACAGCCGGTGTTCTTCCGGTACTTATACT
>JACPRR010000124.1 GCA_016189825.1 Chloroflexota bacterium | reverse complement strand
GCCAGACGCCGGTCCATATTTTCGAACGGCGGGCAGAGAGGGGCCATTCTCATCCTTCGATGGCGCCCCGATGCAATCGGGGCATGAGGGATTCTCATGCTTTGGCCCGTTCCTGCTTGAGCTGGCGATAGCTCCGGGTCAAGTCCTCGACGGAAGCCTCGTCTTCCAGTGTAGAAAGGTCGCCCAAGGGAGTATCGTTGGCCACCGCCTTAAGCACGCGGCGGAGCACCTTCCCGCTCCTCGTCCTGGGCAGCCTGGTCACGAAATCAACCTCGTCGGGGGAGGCAATCGGCCCGATAGCCTTTCGCAGGTGGTCGGCGATCTCACCCTTCAGGCGGTCCGACGGGATCGCGGAGTCCCGGAGCACCGCGAACACAACGATGCTCTCGCCCTTCGTGGAGTGTTCCCTGCTCACGACGGCGGCTTCAGCGACCCGGGGATGGGTCGCCACCGCGGCCTCGATCTCGGCGGTGCTCAGGCGATGCCCTGAAACCTTGAGCACCTCGTCAGCCCTTCCCAGCATCCAGAAGTAACCGTCGCTGTCCTGTATGGCATAGTCTCCGGTGTTATATGCGCCGGGAAACCTCGACCAGTATGCCGCCTGGTAGCGCTGGGGGTCGCCGTAGAGCCCGAGCAGCATGCCCGGCCAGGGCTTGCGCAGTACCAGGTAGCCGCGCTGGCCAGGGGGCGCCGGCCGGCCCGCCTCGTCGACCACGGCAGCGTCGACGCCGGGAAGGGGCAGTGTCGCCGACCCCGGTTTCATGGGAACGCACTCGATGCCGGGGGCCGGAGAAATCATGATTGCGCCTGTCTCGGTCTGCCACCAGGTATCAACGATCGTGCAGCGTTCCCCGCCAACGTACTTGTAAAACCACTGCCAGGCCTCCGGGTTTATGGGCTCTCCGACACTGCCCAGCAGTTCGATCGAGCTGAGGTCGTGCCTGGCAAGCCATTGCTCACCATGGCCCATGAGCATCTTGATGGCGGTGGGTGATGTGTAAAGAATGGTAACTCCGTATTTCTCGATGATGTCCCACCAGCGGTCCACCGCGGGGAAGTCCGGCGCCCCCTCGTATAGCACGATCGCCGCGCCGTGCGCCAGGGGCGCGTAGACGATGCAACTGTGCCCGGTAACCCAGCCGGCATCGGCAGTGCACCAGTAAACGGATTCCTCGCGGATATTGAACACCCATTGGTAGGCGGCGTAGTTGTGCACCATGTACCCGCCGGTGCTGTGGACTACGCCCTTCGGCTTGCCGGTGGTTCCTGAGGTGTAGAGGACGTAGAGCGGGTGATCAGCCTCTACCGGGACCGGCTCCACGTGGTCCAGGGCGTTTGCCAGGAGATCGTCAAGGCGGAGGTCGCGGCCGGTGGTCATGTTCACCGGCATGCCTGTCCTGGTGACCACGATGATCTTTTCGATCAAGGGCGAGAGCGCCGTGGCCTCGTCTGCGGTTGCCTTCAGTGGTATGACTTTTCCCCTGCGGAATGCGCCGTCGGCCGTCACCAGGAATCTTGCGCCCACATCGCCTACCCGGTCGGCCAGCGCCTGCGCGCTGAAGCCGGAGAATATGACCGTGTGCACTGCGCCTATCCTGGCGCAAGCGAGCATGAAGACCGGCAGCTCGGGTATCATGGGGAGGTACAGGGCGACACTGTCACCCTTTTTGACGCCGAGATTGAGCAGAACGGAGGCGAAGCGGTTCACCTCGCGGTGCAGCGTGGAGTAACTGAGCACGCGCGAGTCGCCGGCTTCGCCCTCGAAGTAGATGGCGACCTTGGAACGCCGCCATGTTTTCGCGTGCCGGTCGACGCAGAGGTAGGATGCGTTGAGCTTGCCGCCGACGAACCACCTGGCGAAGGGGGGATCCCAGTCCAGCACCCTGTCCCAGGTCCGTGACCATTCGAGCTTGTGGGCCTGCTCCGCCCAGAACTCCTCAGGCTGCTCGATGGACCTGGCGTAGAAATCCTTGAGCTTCTTTACCGGCCAGACCCTGGTTTCGAAGGGCAGGGAGGATGGTGCGGGCAAGTGAGACCTCTTTTCTTATGATGCCGCCGCTATCCGGATTTCAATTCCATTCTAACATGGGGGCCACGCGGGGAGGTGCATTCCCTGTAGGTGTTTGATGTTGGGGCCGGCAAGAGGTCCGGATTCTAGTGTAGTGTCCCAGCAACGCCTTCACAATGCCGGTCATTCCGGCGGAAGCCGGAATCTAGGCTCGGCCATCTGGATTCCCGCTTTCGCGGGAATGACAATAGGCTGCTACGCCGTTGCACAGGCATCATCGGGACGCCACACTAGCGCAGCGAAACAAGCGTCAAGCCTGGAAGCGGTGCTCCCCGAGATAATGCGACCCTAAACATGGGTCCGTCTTATGTCTCTCCACCACACGAAGTCTCCGTTCCGAATCTGCCGCTCGCCCCGTCTTAACATAGCGAGTTCCTTCTCGGTCAGCTCATCCCTTTGCTCGCGGAGCCATTCCGCGAACCTAAGCGTTATGCGGCTCTCGTCCTCGGAGAGGTCCTTGACGACCTTAATCAATTCCTGTTTAGCTGGACTCATAACGTGTACGTGCCCTCTAGATTTTTGCCAGTTCAACGGCGCTTGGCAAGATGGTTCTACCACAAGCCGCATACGTGTGAGTGGGAGATAGCCAGGCCAACCCGTGCTTTTTCGTGTTGGTCAATCCCCTCTTCCTTTCAACTGAAAAGCCTCGATGCGGTGGGCCACATTACGGTTTACCTTGGCGTCTATCAGGACAGGCAGGTTCGCTCTGGCCACTGTCGCTGCCAGGGATTGAATATCTTCCGCGTTTCTTACTGTCAGCCCTACGGCGCCCAACGCGGTTGCGACTGGCGCGAAGTCCGGGTTATCGTCGAACAGGGTAATATCTATGGGCCGCCCCCGGGACGCCAAGTGGTGCATTTCCGCGCCGAAGGCGTTGTCATTCATGATGACAACTGTCACCGGCACGTGGTAACGCACCGCGGTATCCAGTTCCTCCAGGCTCATCATGAAGCCGCCGTCGCCGACGAATACTACCACGTGCCTGTCCGGACGCCCTATTGCCGCGCCTATTCCCTGATATAGCGAAAGACCGACTACGCCAAGGTCCGCGCTCCATATGAAACTGCAGGCTTCGGACAAGGATATGCGCCCCGCGGGGAAGTACCTGTGATGGCCTCCGTCCAGCGCCATGATCCTGTTTCCTGGCAGCACCCTGTCCAACTCTGCGACAAGTTGGTTGGGGTCAATCCTGCCCCGTTCCTCCACATACGGTGGCGCCTCAGAACGAGACTTGGCGATCAACGCTTTGACGTCGCTGTGCCAGAACCCCTGTTTCTTGCCGACCTGCCGCCGGTCCAATTCGAGGCTGATGGCTGTCAGGCTCGCCCTGGCGTCACCCACCATCCCCACGGCCACCGGCGTGACTGCCCCGATTTGCGCCGGGTCCTGGTCGATATGTATGATCTGCGCCTTTGCATACAGCGATCCAAACCCCACCGTGTAGCTGTTCAGGCTGCAACCTACAGCGAGGACGCAGTCTGCCTGAGAAAGCAATGTCTGTATGGTTTCCAGTGCGAATGGTCCGGATATGCCCGCGTTGTAGGGGTGGTGTGCCAGGAAGCCCCTGGCCATCAGCGTCGTGGCTACCAGGGCTCCAGTACGCTCGGCCAGTGAGGCGGCTTCCTGCTCCGCTTGCGAGCTCGCGGCGCCTCGCCCGGTTATTATCACCGGCTTCCCGGCAGCAGACAGGGTGGCTACCGCCTGAGCTACGATGACAGGATCAGGATAGCTCCTCTGCGGTTGCGGCATGCTCAGCGCCACAGGCGAGTACCGCCAGTCGATGTCCAGCTTGCCCTTCATCACCTCCTGGGGCAGGGCCAGAACGACAGAGCCCCCGGCAGAACGGATATGCCGGAAGGCCGACTGGACGTCCTCCGCCAGTGTCCTGCCATGACCGACCCTTATGTATTTCCCTCCTATGTCCTCCGCGAAATGCTGTTGGTCCAGGCCCAGGCCCTTGACACTCTTGCGGACCAACCTGCTCCTCTCGGTGGTGATGCAGAGGACGGGGGACTTGTGCCTGTTGGCAGTCATTAGCGAGGTAGCGGCGTTGGTCAGCCCGGGTCCCAGGGTTACACAGCAGATACCGGGCCTACCGGTCGCCCTGGAGTATCCGTCGGCCATTCCTGCCGCACCAGCCTCTTTGCGTGCGGAGATGACCTTGACGGCTTTCTTGTCCTTGAGCTCGATGAGCAGGTCCATGTTGTCCGAGGCGCATACAGTGAATATGTGCTCTGTGCCTTCCTGGGCCAGGGCATCCGCCAAAGCTTCGTATCCGAACATCTGATTCTCCTTGACGGGGCAGCGCTACAATTGTTGAGGCGGTTGTATTAGTCCGCTGCCGGCGCGCCCACAATGACGCCCGGTATCTCCAGTCGCAGACGATAGACGCTGCTATTGCTGGCAATGTAGAGTGACTTCCAGTCTTTGTCGCCCCAGGCCATGTTGACAGGCCGTGCTGCCATCAGGATGCGTCCCAGGAGTTTGCCGCCGGGGTCCAGGACCCAAAGTCCCCCGGGACCACCAACGTATATG
>JACPRR010000117.1 GCA_016189825.1 Chloroflexota bacterium | reverse complement strand
GAAGTCCTCGACGACATCGTGGCGGTGGGCTTCAACGGGCTAAATCCCATTCAGCCTAATGCTATGGACATAAAAGAGGTGAAGGCGAGAGTAGGTAAAAAACTCTGCCTGGTAGGAAATATCGACGGGGACTTGATGACACGGGGTACTCCTGGGCAGATAGTTGAGCTGGTTAAGAACAAGCTCAAAGAGATAGCTCCGGGAGGGGGTTACTGCCTGGGTTCGAGCGGAGGTATTGAAAGTTTCATTAGCCTGGAAAACTACAACGCCATGCGGGAGACAGCGCTCACCTACGGCGCCTATCCCATCCACATTGATTAACACTCCGTCACCATCCGCGCCCATGGTAAGCCTCCCCCCCGGTGTCAAGGCTCGTGGCAAACTGCGTTTTCGGTTTGACAGTGCCCGCAAGTATTGCTAGACTTTTTCACCCGTTCCGGCGGTCATATGGAGTGGGCGGGCGCTCTCGGCCGTTCCACCAAATGCTGAACCCAATAATCGGAGGAAGAGACCAGTGGAAAACAGGCGCACCATGACATTAGCGGCATTAGCATTGGTGGCAATGCTGCTGCTGGCGAGCTGCAAAGCGGCGCCAGCTACTTCGAGCCCCACCACTACTGCGACGACACAGGCAGCTACCACTACCACGACTGCCAAGCCGGCTACGACCTCAGCCCCGGCCACAACCACTACAGCCAAACCGACCACCGCCCCCACCACCGCCGCACCGGCCCAGTTTGGGGAACTGAGGATAGCGATTGCCACCTTCGGCAAGGAGAAGTTCGAGGTCCCGCTCCTGGTCCAGACCGACATGTCGCTGACTCATCCCATGTTCGACGTGATGATCTGGACCGAAAAAGGCCAGTTCACCCCGGCCGTCTTAGAGAAATGGACCATGTCCCCTGATACCCTGTCCTGGACATTGAACGTCAGGAAAGGGATCAAGTTCCACAACGGTGTCGAGGTAACGGCCGCCGACATCAAGTTCAGCCTCGAACAGTACCAGAGGAAAGACTCGCCGCAGCCCATGATGCGGAACAGCGTCGAGCGCATTGAAGTGGTCGACAACTACACTGTCAAGGTCACCACCAAGGGCCCGCAGCCTTACTTCCCGAGCTGGCTGACGCTGGGGTCTCCCCAGCAGGGCGGGGTGATGCCCAAGGACTACGTCGAGAAGAACGGCTGGGAGTATGCGAACGCTCACCCCGTTGGCACCGGCCCCTGGAAGTTCGTCAAGCACAATCCAGGCGACAGCGTGCAATACGAGGCAGTGAGCAGCCACTGGCGCGCCACTCCCAACTTCAAGAACATGACGATATTCATGATCCCTGAGGAGTTCACCAGGATCGCGGCCTTGAAGACTGGGCAGATGGAAATCGCCGAGTCCAGCCTGGACAGCCTGGCCGGGTTGAAGGCAGCGGGGTTGCAGACGCCTATAGTGGACCAGGTAGGCGTCGGTTCCCAGTTTCACGGCGCCTTCGACCCCAGGGTGGCAGGGAAGCCGATAAGCGACTTAAGAGTGCGCAAGGCCCTTCAGATAGCGATCAACCGCGACGAGATCGCTAAGAACTTCTTCCAGGGCCTGGGCGGCCCGCCGATGCCCATCCAGAGCACCTCCACCACGGCGGAAATCGACGCCGACTACTGGGCGAAATACTTTACCGACATGTACAAGTACAACCCGGACGAAGCCAGGAGGCTGCTCAAGGAGGCCGGGGCCGAGGGCTTCACCATCAAGCTGTATTCTCACCCCATCGCCGGCACCCCCTGGCTGCCGCAGCTCAACGAGATCGTAGCGGGATACTGGCAGAAAGTCGGGGTCAATGCTCAGGTGGTGCCGGTGGACTACGGGACATTGCTGACCTGGCGCAAGCCGCTTCTTGACCAGCTTGCGGGACAGCATACCTTCATGCGCTACCCGAGCGGCGCACCGGCCATCCGGGGCTTGGAGAGCAACTTCGGCAGCACAGGCACCAGCCCGCTGTTGATAGGCGCGCCGACCCAGCCTCAAGCGGACAAACTCATAGCACAGGTCTGGTCCGAGATAGACCCGGCGAAAAGGAGGGACCTGCTCAAGGAACTGATCACTTTGGTCCACGACTCTTTTGTCGGCTCTCAGATCGGTTCTGGACCATCGACACTGGGAGCGGCCAAGAACATCGATTTGAGTGGGTGGTCCACTCCGCCGGCGACCCCCGTGTTCACGATGTTCGCCGCTAATGTAAAGCACAAATAGCTAGCTGGCGCCCGTGCTCGGCGTTCGAGCGGGAGCGCCAAGTGACTGTCGACGACAACGTCGCACCGGTGGATCGAATCCAGGCTGAAACAGCCAGGCACGGTCCACCGGTGCGACGTTTGACTTGGAAGGAGTGTTGCCGCTGGAGAAGGAACCGCCATGAAGAAGACCCGCGTCTGTGAGCTGCTGTCTATCCGCTACCCGATAATCCAGGCGCCACTGGTGTGGATCTCCGGGGCCGAGCTTGTTGCGGCGGTGTCCGCTGCCGGCGGTCTCGGCGTCCTCGGTCCCAACGCCGGGGCGACCACGTCGACCAGCGACCCGGCCGAAACCGGGGAGCGTCTCCGGCGCCAGATCAAGAAAGTGAGGTCCCTGACTGACAAGCCCTTCGGCGTGAACATCAACGTCTCATCGACACGCGCGCCCGCCCTAAGCGACGCGGGCATCAGGGTGATCCTCGAGGAAGGGGTGAAGGTCGCTGCCCTTGTCGGAGACGAGCCGGAGCGCTATGCCAGAAAATTGAAAGACGCCGGGGTCACTGTGCTCCTGCGGGCGCAGCCGGTCAATGTGGAGGCTGCCAGGAAGGCGGAGCAGGCGGGGGTCGACATTCTCGCCGCCGTCGGCTTCGAAGGAGGCGGCCACTCGGGGGCCGACCGCCTGCCGAATTCGGTCCTCATTCCTCAGATCGTCGACGCCGTGGGGATACCAGTCGTGGCCGGAGGCGGCATTTCGGACGGGAGAGGCGTCGTCTCTGCGCTCGCCCTCGGCGCCGAGGGGGTATACCTCGGCACGCTGTTCATCGCCACCAACGAGTGCCCGGCGCATCAGGTCTTCAAGCAGGCGATCGTCAACGCGACCGACACCGCAACCGAGACATGGAGCACTTCCACGGGAGTTGCCAGGGCCTTGCGCTCTCCGGTGGCGGACCAGTGTGTCCAGATGGAGTTGTCGGGAAAGCCGGCCAGAGACCGCGAGAACCTGTACCGACCCGGCATGCGCACCGGCCCGATGGAAGGGAGCTGGGAAACCGGGACATTCCTCTGCGGCGCCGGCGCGGGACTGATAAGAGAGGTTAAGAGCGCCGGCGCGGTGGTCCGCGATATCGTGGATGAGGCAGACGGCCTGCTGAGCAGGATGTCCGGCATGAAATGAGCGCCCGGTCGCGCGGAATGCCGCGCCGGCTCTACTTCTTCTTGTCCAGAAAGGCCTGGAAGCTCTCGGTGGCGCCTTCTGCGGTCTTGGCGATCGCGCGCGCCCAGGTTATCTCGTCCATCGCCTCGATATAGGGCTTGGCCTCGATGGTGCGGGCAATCCTCTTGGTGAACCGGACCGACAGTGGCGGCTGCGACGCCACCGCTTCAGCTATTTGCATCGCCTCCTGTTGCAGCCGCTCCTGGGGCACCACCTTGCAAACGAGGCCCCACCTTAATGCCTCCTGTGCGTCCATGGCGGCCCCAGTGAGGAGGTAGTACATGGCCTGCGCCATACCCATGTACCTGGGCAGGTACCAGAATTCGCCGCTGGGGACGAGGCCCCGCTTCAAGTAAAGGTGGGTGAACCGCGCGGTCTCGGAAGCCACCCTGATGTCGCAGGCGAGGGCTATTCCATAGCCCATGGCAGCGGCAACGCCGTTGACGGCGGCGATCAGCGGCTTGTCGATGGCCTCCACCATGAAGTTGGGGACCACGTTTGAGCGGTGAGGCATGACCTCTGGCTTTAGTGCGGCGGCCCTGTCCATCTCGGCCATCTCTGCTGCGTCCTCTCCGGGACAGAAACCCCTGCCGGCTCCGGTGATGATCATGGCCCGCAGGTCCGGGTCATTCTGGTACTGGGTCAGCAACTCCATGAAGCGTTGGTTCATCTCGGTGGTGAGAGCGTTCAGCTTCTCGGGGCGATTCAAAGTGATCCTGGCGATATGCCCCGTTTTCTCGTACAGTACCCAGTTGGCGTCGAATTCCATAAGGTTCCCCCTGTGAGATTGTCTCGGATTGCCTCCGCTCCGTACTGATACAAACGAACCAAGTGATGTTGCATCCTTATGGGTGGCACAGGCGTCTCTGCCTGTGGGCAATGCCACAGATTATAAGGCGTTTGTATTAGTGGCCGAAGCCGGAAGAGACAGGCGATGCTACACGAGGCGCAGAGTAATGTCAAG